>DASTYT010000132.1 GCA_035764725.1 Candidatus Methylomirabilota bacterium
ATCCTGGTAGAAGAGCCCGATGCCGTTGACGGTCGCGCGTGGCATGGCGGGGCCCTCAGCCGACGACGGCGGCGAGGAGCTCACTCAGCTCGTCCAGCGTGCCCGCGTCGAGGGCGGTGGCAGGCGGACGGGCGCAGGAGGAGGCGATCCAGCCCCGACGCCGCAGGATCTCCTTGCGGATCGCGATGGAGGTGCCGGGCGTCGAGCCGGGTTGGCTCTCGTAGCGGATGAGCGGCAGCCACCGGTAGAAGAGGGTCCGCGCGTCGTCCCGGCGGCCCGCGACGAACGCATCGCGGATGGCGCGCAGCGCCTCGGGGTAGGGGAAGCCGGTCATCGCGCCGTCGGCGCCCCGCGAGAGCTCCTCGAAGAAGTAGCAGCCGCCTAGTCCCCCGAAGATCGCCACCCGGCGGGTGAAGAGCGCGCGTAGCCGGGTGATCTTGGGCAGGGTCGGCGCCTCCTCGAGCTTCACCGCCTCGATGACGGCCAGCTCGTCGGTGAGGGAGGCGATGAACGGCGCGGGCATCGTCACCTGCGTGGTCACCGGCTCGTCCTGCAGCACGACGGGCAGCGCGGTGGCGGCGGCGACCTCGTGATAGTAGGCGCGGACGGCGTCGAGGTTCTTCACCCCATTCGGAGGCGCCAGCATGAGCGCCTGGGCGCCGGCGTCGCGGGCCATGCGGGCGAGGGCGGCGGCGAGATGGGTGCCCGGGGCCGAGACGCCCACCGCGACCGGGACCCGGCCGCGCGTCTCCTTGACCACGCTCTCGATGACCTGGCGGCGCTCGTCGTCGGTGAGGCGATGCGCCTCGCCCGCGATGCCGAGGACGGTGAAGCCGGTGATGCCGGTCTCGAGCGCGCGCTCGACGAGTCGGGGCAGGCCATCGACGTCGAGGGCGCCCCCGTCGGTGAACGGCGTCGCCATGATGTGATAGACGCCGGCCCACTCGATCATGCGCGGCTCCGGAGGGGGGGCGCTACGCGCGGACCTGGCAAGCCACCCAGTGGCCGGGCGAGACCTGCTTGAGCACCTGCTCGTTCTCCGAGCAGGAGGGGACGCGGATGCCGCAGCGGGTGTGGAAGCGGCAGCCCGAGGGTGGCTTGATGGGGCTCGGTACGTCGCCCTCCAGCAGGATCCGCTTGCGCTTCACCTGCGGGTCGGGGATGGGCACCGCGGAGAGCAGCGCCTCGGTGTAGGGATGCTTGGGATTGGTGTACAGCTCCTTCGCGGGCGCGATCTCCACGATCTTGCCGAGATACATGACCGCCACGCGAGTGGAGATGTGCTCCACCACCGAGAGGTCGTGGGCGATGAAGAGATAGGTCAGGTTGAACTGCTTCTGGAGATCCTCCAGGAGGTTGATGACCTGGGCCTGGATGGACACGTCGAGCGCGGACACCGGCTCGTCGCACACGATCAGCTTCGGGTTCACCGCGAGGGCGCGCGCGATGCCGATGCGCTGGCGCTGGCCGCCCGAGAACTCATGCGGGTAGCGCCGGAGATGGTCGGCGCCCAGGCCTACCGTCTCGAGCAGGTGCACCACCCGCTCCTCGCGCTCGCGCCGCGACTTGGCGAGCTTGTGGATGACCAGGGCCTCGCCGATGATCGAGCCCACCGTCATCCGCGGATTCAGCGACGCGTAGGGGTCCTGGAAGATGATTTGCATGTCGCGCCGCAGGTGGCGGAGGGACCGCTTGTCCAGCGTGGTGACGTTCTTGTCCTCGAACCACACCTCGCCCGCGGTGGGCTCGATGAGGCGGAGGATGCAGCGGCCGGTCGTGGACTTGCCGCAACCGGACTCGCCCACGAGTCCGAGGGTCTCGCCCTTCAGGATCTCCATCGAGATGTCGTCCACCGCGTGGACGCGGGCCACTTCACGGGAAAAGAGACCCCCGCGGATGGGGAAGTACTTCTTGAGGTTCTTGACCCGAAGAAGCGGCGTCTCAGCCATGGCGTCGTGTCCCTCTCAGTACAGCCAGCAGGAAACCTTGTGGCCGGGCTTCACTTCCTTGAGCACCGGGTCCTTTTCGGTGCAGACCGGCTTCACGAACGGGCAGCGCGGGGCGAAGCGGCAGCCCGGCGCGATGTCGCCCCGCAGCGTCGGCACGGTGCCGCCGATCACCTCGAGCCGCCGCCGCTCGGTGGCGGCGAGGTCGATACGGGGGATCGAGCGCAGGAGGCCCTGAGTGTACGGGTGGAGCGGCTCCTTGAAGAGGTCGGCGACGGAGGCTTCCTCGGCGACCTTGGCGGCGTACATGACGACCACCCGCTGGGCGGTCTCCGCGATGACGCCCATGTCGTGGGTGATCAGCATGATGGCCATCTTCAGCCGCGCCTTCAGCTCGTTGAGGAGCTCGAGGATCTGCGCCTGGATGGTGACGTCGAGCGCGGTGGTGGGCTCGTCGGCGATGAGGAGCTTGGGATTGCAGGACAGCGCCATCGCGATCATGATGCGCTGGCGCATGCCGCCGGAGAGCTGGTGCGGGTACTCCTTGACGCGGCGCTCGGCGTTGGGGATGTGCACGAGCTTGAGCATCTCCACCGTCTTGTCCATGGCGTCGCGGCGCCCCAGGCCCTCGTGGAGGCGGAGGGCCTCGGCGATCTGCTCCCCGCAGGTGAACACGGGGTTCAACGAGGTCATGGGCTCCTGGAAGATCATCGAGATCTCTTTGCCCCGGATCTTCCGCATCTGGCCCGCCGGCAGGTCGACGAGGTTCTTGCCGTCGTAGAAGATCTGGCCCTCCACGATCTTGCCGGGCGGCTGCGGGATCAGCCTCATCACCGACAGCGCGGTCACCGACTTGCCGCAGCCCGACTCGCCCACCACGCCGAGGGTCTCACTCTTGTCGATGTAGAGATCGACGCCATCCACCGCGCGGACCGTCCCCTCGTCCGTGAAGAAGTAGGTCTTGAGGTTCTTGACTTCGAGAAGGCGCTCGGCCATGTGGGGGTCCTCTCAGCGCCAGGCGGCGGTGATTTCCCGGAACGCGTCCAGGGCGCGGTGGATGTCCTCCGAGTCCACGTCCTTGTGGGTCACGCAGCGGATCGAGGTCGGACCCGCGTGGTGCACCTTGATCTTGCGGGCGGCGCAGCCCGCCACCAGCTGGGTGGCGCGCTCGGCCGTCGCGATCTGGAAGCGCACGATGTTGGTCTCGACGGTGGCGAGGTCGAGGGTGAGGCCGGGCAGGCCCACCAGGCCCTCGGCGAGGCGCCGCGCGTGCGCGTGGTCCTCGGCGAGGCGCTCGATCCCGGTCTCCATGGCGACGAGGCCGGCCGCCGCGAGCACGCCCGCCTGCCGCATCCCGCCGCCGATCATCTTGCGCACGCGCCGCGCCCGCGCGATGGCGTCACGCGAGCCGCAGATCAACGAGCCCACCGGCGCGCCCAGTCCCTTCGACAGGCAGAAGGTGACCGAGTCGACGTGGCGCGTGAAGTCCTCCGCGGGCCGCTTGAGGGCCACCGCGGCGTTGAAGATCCGCGCACCGTCGAGATGCACCGGCACGCCGGCCGCGTGGGCGGCCTCGGCCACCGCGGCGATCTCCTCGGGCGTGGAACAGGTGCCGCCGTGGCGGTTGTGCGTGTTCTCGATGCACACGAGCCCCGTCACCGGGAGGTGGATGTTCGCGCCGCGCACCGACTCGCGCACCTGCCGCGGGGTGAGGAAGCCGCGCTCGGTCACGAGGGGCCGGGTCTGCAGCCCGCCGAGCCGCGCGGCGCCGCCGACCTCGGAGGTGAAGACGTGGCAGTCTGCGTCGAGCAGGATCTCCTGGCCGGGCTGGGTCTGGGCGAGGATGGCGACGAGGTTGCCCTGGGTGCCGGACGTCACGAGCAGGCCCGCTTCCTTGCCGGTCAGGCGGGCGGCGAGGGCTTCCAGCCGCCGGACGGTGGGATCCTCTTCGTACACATCGTCGCCCACGTCGGCGCGCGCCATCGCGTCACGCATGGCCTGGGAGGGAAGGGTGAAGGTGTCGGAGCGCAGCTCGACGACGTCGTGCACGGTCTACCTCGCGGCGGTCTTGAGGCGCTGCGCGGCGCGGCGCCCCCACTCGGTGTACGGGAACTCGCCGGCGAGCCGCTCGAAGCGGGCCCGCGACTCGTCGGACTTGCCCTCCATCGCGGCGACCTCGCCGAGCCGGAACAGGGCCTCCGGCACCACGAGCGTGCGCGGATAGTCCTTCAGCACCACCTCGAGGCGCTGCCGAGCAGCCACGATGTTGCCCTGGTTGAGATAGTAGCTGGCGACCCACAGCTCCTTCTGGGCAAGGCGACCGCGGCACACGTCGATCTTGGCGAGGGCGTCCGAGGCGTAGCGGCTGTCGGGGTACTCGCGAACGAGCTTCTTGAACTGATCGATGGCTCTCGCGGTGATGGACTGATCCTGCTCCACCGGCTTCATCTGGTCGTAGTAGCTCATGGCGAGCCGGTACTGCGCCAGATCGGAGATCTCGTGGCGGGGGAAGAAGGCCAGGAAGCCCTCGAACTCCTTGATGGCCTTGTCGAACTCGCCCTCCCGGTAGTAGGCCTCGCCGACGAGGAACTTGGCCTTGGGCGCGTACGTGGACTGCGGGTGGCGCTCGACCACCTTGCGGAACTGTAGGCGGGCCTCTTCGTACCGCTTCTTGTTCATCTCGGCCTCGCCTGCCGCGTAGAGGTCGGACGCCGGCTGAAGCGGCGTGGGCCGCTGCTTGAAGAGGTCCACGAACCAGCCGCCGGCCGAGCAGCCTCCGAGGAGGAGCGCCAGGAGGAGGAGGGACGACACCGAGCGAGCCCGCGACGGGACGCGCATGTGGCGTGAAAGGTAAGGGCACAGTCCAGCAAAGTCAAGGAGATTGACAGGCTCCGGAGCGATTCTTATGATCCTGACGTGGCCTTCCCGACGATGTACCGTGTCCGGCAGAAATTCTCGGGACCCCGGCTCGCCGACATCCCCGGGGGGGTCCGTCAGGCCCTCCGTACGGCCTCCCTTCCCATCCGCCGGGGCGACACCGTGGCGGTCGGAGCCGGGAGCCGGGGGATCGCCAACATCGACGTCGTCGTGCGGGCCACGGTGGACGAGCTCAAGGCCCAGGGCGCCCGGCCCTTCGTCTTCCCCGCGATGGGCAGCCATGGGGGGGCGACCGCCGAGGGCCAGCTCAGCGTGCTGGCCCACTACGGGATCACCGAGGCCTCGATGGGGTGCGAGGTCCGCGCCTCGATGGACGTAGTCCAGGTGGGGGAGGCCCTGGGGATGCCCGTCTGGCTCGACCGGATCGCCGCCGAGGCCGACTGGATTGGGCTCGTCAACCGGGTGAAGCCCCATACCGACTTCAAGGGCTCGATCGAGTCGGGTCTCTTCAAGATGATGACGATCGGCCTGGGCAAGTACCGAGGCGCCATCCAGTACCACCGCGCCGCCGTCAACCGGGGGTACGAGACCGTCATCACCTCGATCGGCCGCGAGATGCTGGGCAAGGCGCGCATCGGCTTTGGGCTGGGCGTCGTCGAGAACGGCTACGACGAGACGGCCAAGGTCGAGGCTTTCAATGCGGCCGACCTCGAAGCCGGCGAGCGCCGGCTCCTCAAGGAGGCGCGCGAGTGGATGGCGCGCCTGCCGTTCTCGCCCATCCACGTGCTGGTGGTGGAGGAGATGGGCAAGAACATCTCGGGCTCCGGCATGGACACCAACGTGATCGGACGCCCCTCCAATCCCCACGAGCCCTTCCCCAACGATCCCAAGATCCTCTGGATCGTGGCCCTCGACCTCACCGAGGAGAGCTACGGCAACGCCCTCGGCATCGGCAATGCCGACTTCACCACCCGTCGCCTCGCCGACAAAATCGACATGAAGATGACCCTGATCAATTGCATCGCCGCCTGCCAGCCGAACTCGGCCAAGGTCCCCGCGACCTACGAGACCGACCGCGAGGCGGTGGAGACGGCGCTGTCCTGCATCGGCATGATCCCGCCCGCGGAGGCGCGCGTCATCCGGATCAAGAACACCCTCGCCCTCACGGAGATCGAGTGCTCCGAGGCCTATCTGCCCAGCATCGCGCAGCGCCCGGACCTCGAGATCGTGGGTGAGGGGCGTCCTCTCGGCTTCGACACGGACGGCCGTCTCATCCCTCTTCACGCCCGCTGAGCCTCCCCCGCTAGGGGGCGGCCTCGTACGTCCGCGCGCCGGCATACCTTGACAGGGCGGAGAGTAGCCCGTAGAGTCCGTCCAACCACGCGCGCAACGTGCGCGCCGGCTCGCTGTGCCGCAGTCCTGGAGGCGACGATGCCTCGGTTCCCGGTCCCGAGACACGCTCCCCCCGCCGATTCCGGTCACCTCGGTGGCCGATGGTGAAGTCCGTCCGCTCCGTCCCGTTCGCGCCCGGCTCTCTTTCAAAGGAGGCGTTCATGGAGCCCGTCAGCCGCCGCCGTTTCCTCGTCGGGAGCACCGCCGGCCTTGCCGGCATCCTCGCTACCCGGGTGCCGCCCGCGCGCGGCCAGGTGCGCGAGGTCTCCTACCTCTGCTGGAACAACTTCGCGCCGGCCTCGGACAAGAAGATGGCCGAGATCGGGCAGCGCTTCACGAAGGACACGGGGATCAAGCTCAAGATCGACCATATCTCCCACATGGGGCCCCAGCAGGCCAAGTACGCCTCGGAGGTTCAGACCCAGGCTGGGCACGATCTGGTCGAGATGCGCATGCACTTCCCGTGGCTCTATGAGCCGCAGCTCGTCGACGTCTCGGACGTCGTGACGGGCCTCGAGAAACAGTACGGCAAGGCGCTCTCGTCCTCCTACGAGGGCGCGCACGTCAACGGCGTGTGGCGCGCGGTGCCGCAGTACCACGGGATGTTCGTGGCCACCTACCGCGAGGACCTCTTCAAGAAGGCCAGCCTCAAGGTGCCGGACACCTGGGAGGACCTCTATACCGTCGGCAAGGAGCTCAAGAAGATGGGGAACCCGGTCGGCATCCCCATCAGCCAGAACTACGACTCCATCTCCACCGCGGGCCCGGTGCTGTGGTCTTTCGGCGGCATGGAGGTGGACAAGGACGGCAAGACGGTCAAGATCAACTCCCCCGCCACCGCGCAGACCATCGAGTGGTACAAGAAGATGTTCAAGGACTGCATGGAGCCGGAAGTGCTGTCGTGGTCCGATGCCAGCAACAACGAGTCCATCCAGCAGGGCAAGGCGGGCTGGATCCATAACCCGGTGTCGGCCTACATCATTGCTAAGCAGAAGAAGCTCGTCACCGCCGACGGCATCAACCACCACCGGAGCCTCGGGGGGCCGGCCGGCCGGCACGAGACGGACACGCCCCGCCACATCGGCATCTGGAAGTTCAGCAAGAACGTCGAGCCAGCCAAGGAGTGGATCAAGTACCTGATCGGCAAGAAGGAGAACTACGACGAGTACATCATGGCGGGTGACGCCTTCAACCTGCCCGTCTACGAGAAGCTCGCGGACCATCCGGTGCTGAGGACCGATGCGAAGTACGCGGCGCTGCGGGGCGAGGGCGTGCAGTACCACACCTACGGCTGGCCCGCACCGCCGTCCGACAAGGTGCAGCTCATCACCAACACCTATCTCCTGCCCAACATGATCGCCAAGGCGGTCACGGGCACCTCAACCAAGGACGCCATGGCCTGGGCCGAGGGGGAGATGAAGAAAATCATCGCGGGATAACGATGGCGGTCCGCGCCGACGAGCTCGCCGTTACGCGTAGCCGCCCCGGGATGCTGGGGCGGCTCCGCGTCTGGCTGGACCGGGAGCCGGTGCTGGGGCCGGTGTTCGTGACGCCGGCCCTGCTCCTGCTGCTGCTGCTCGTCGCCTATCCGTTCGTGATGGCGCTCTACTTCTCGATGTCGAACGCGTTCATCGGGCGGCCCAGCGAGTTCATCGGCATTCGCAACTTCGTGAAGCTCTGGGACTCGGACGTCTTCCGTCAGACCTTCCAGAACGCGTTCGTCTTCACCGGCATCGCGGTGCTGTTCAAGATCGTGCTGGGCATTTGCCTGGCCCTGCTCCTCAACGAGCAGCTCTGGTTCAAGCGCCTCATTCGGGGCGCAGTGCTCCTGCCGTGGGTCATTCCCACCGCACTCTCGACCCTCGGCTGGTGGTGGATGTTCAACTCGCTCTACAGCGTCGTGAACTGGACGGGCATCGCGCTGGGCATCATGGCGCCGCCGGGGCCGAACTGGCTGGGCCAGGCCCACTACGCGATGGCGGCAGTGATCACCGTCAACATCTGGCGCGGCCTTCCGTTCTTCGCCATCACGATCCTGGCGGGCCTCGTGGCGATCCCCAAGGAGCTCTACGAGGCGGCGGAGGCCGATGGGGCGGGGGCGAACGCCCGCTTCTGGCACATCACGCTGCCGCTGCTCAAGCCGGTGCTGGCGGTGGTGGTGCTTTTCTCCACCATACTCACCTTCGGCGACTTCAACATCGTGTACGTGCTCACCCACGGCGGGCCCATCAACTCCACCCACCTCTTCGCGACCCTGTCGCGCCAGATCGGCATCGACACCGGGCGGCTGGGCGAGGGCGCGGCAATCTCGCTCTACCTGTTCCCGCTGCTGGTCTTCGTGGTGTGGGCGCAGCTCCGCTTCGTGCGGAAGCAGCAATTCTAAGCGATGGCCGTCGCGCGCCGTCCGCTCCTGACGAAGGTGACGAAGCACCTGCTGCTGATGCCGTTCCTCGTGTTCGCGCTGTTCCCCTTCTATCACATGACACTGACCTCCCTGAAGCAGGACCGGGAGCTCTACGACCGCAACGCGGTGCCGCTGATCATCAAGCAGGGGCCCACGCTCGAGCACTACACCAAGCTCATCTGGGACACCGAGTTCCTCATCTGGACCAAGAACAGCCTGATGGTGACGGCGATCGCCACGTTCGTCTCGGTGGTCATCGGGACCATTGCGGCGTACGCGCTCGCCCGCCTCAAGTTCTTCGGCGTCGCCGCCTTCGGGACCGGCATCTTCGTGACCTACCTCGTGCCGACCTCGCTCCTGTTCCTGCCCCTCGCCCAGGTCGTGAACTGGATCGGCCTCGCCGACTCGAAGTGGGCGCTGGTCCTCACGTACCCGACCTTCCTCGTGCCGTTCTGCACCTGGCTCCTCATCGGCTATTTCCGCACGGTGCCGAAGGAGATCGAGGAG
>DASTYT010000133.1 GCA_035764725.1 Candidatus Methylomirabilota bacterium
CTGACCGAGCGGGCGGTGTATCTCTCGTCGGACTCCGACGAGCGGATGATCTTCGTGATTCCATGGCGCGACTTCTCGCTGGTCGGCACCACCGACACGGACTTCGACGGCGATCCCGACCGCCTGTGGGCCACCCGCGGCGAGGTGGAGTACCTGCTCGCAGCGGTGCGCCGCGTCCTGCCCGACCCGCGCGTCTCGCTCGAGCACGTGGCCTACACCTACGCGGGGGTGCGCCCGCTCGCTTTCGAAGAAGGCGCCGCCGCGTCCAGGGTCTCGCGCGATCACCGCGTGGTGCTGGAGGGCAACGAGGGACGGCTCATGTCGGTGACCGGCACCAAGCTCACCTGCTTCCGCAGCCTCGCCGAGGAGGTGGGCGACCTCGTGGCGGCGCGGTTGCAGCGGCGCCAGCCCTCGGTCTCCGCCCGGCTGAGCCTCGACGGGCTCGACGAGGATGTGGCGAAGCTCGAGGCCCGCGCCTGGCTCGACGTCTCCGCGGAGATGGCGGCCACCGGCCTGCCCCGCGACACTTTGCAGATCCTCGTGGACACCTACGGCCGGGGCTACACGCGGGTGCTCGAGCTCGCCAAGAAGTTCCCCGACGGCGCCGAGCGGCTGTGCCCGTCCAATCCCGAGATCGTCGCCCAGCTCCACCAGGCGGTGCGGGAGGAGATGGCGGTGTCGCTCCAGGACTTCCTCATCCGCCGCACCGCCATCGGCCAGAGCCTCTGCCAGGGCCTCGACTGCGCGGAGTCCATCGGCCGGCGCATGGCCGACGTCGCCGGCTGGTCCTCGCGCCGGCTGAGCGCCGAGCTCGAGGCTTACCAGAAGTACGTCGACCGCTCTCACCGCTTCCGCCAGGCCGCGTCATAGCCCTGCAATAGGGGCGTGGCATCATCGCCGCGCCTGAATTAGAATACGCGCCGGAGCCGCTCGTACGTGCGACCACCGGTACTCACACTAACCTCGCAGCAAGGGGGAACCGGCATGACTCGTCGATCGTTCACGCTCCTCATGGGCCTTCTTCTCGCGGTGACGATGGTCGTCGCCGTCGCGCCGTCACGCGCGCAGCAGAAGGTGCAGGTGGAGTTCTGGCACGGTCTCCCGCAGCCGCTCGGCGGCATCCTCGAGAAGATCGTGGCCGACTTCAACGCCTCGCAGGCCCAGTACCAGGTGAATCCGAGCTTCAAGGGCTCGTATCCTGAGACCATGGTGGGCGCGATCGCGGCGTTCCGCGCTGGCAACGCGCCGCACATCGTGCAGATGTTCGACGTGGGGACGGCGACGATGATGTCGGCGCGCGGGGCGGTGAAGCCGGTCTATGAGCTGATGAAAGAGGCCGGCGTGCCCTTCGATCCCAACGCCTACGTGCCAGCGGTGAAGGGTTACTACAGTCTCCCCGACGGCCGCATGGTGTCCATGCCGTTCAACAGCTCGACCACGATCATGTTCTACAACAAGGACGCCTTCAAGAAGGCCGGCCTCGATCCCGCCAAGCCGCCGCAGACCTGGCCAGACCTCATCGCCGCCGCCCGCAAGATCAAGGCGGCCAACGCGGCCCCCTGCGCGTTCACCACCGCGTGGCCCACGTGGGCGCAGTTCGAGCAGTTCAGCGCCATCCATGACGTGCCGCTCGCCACCAAGGCCAACGGGATGGCGGGGCTCGACGCCGAGCTGAAGATCAACAGCCCGATCCATGTCAAGCACGTGCAGGCCCTCATGGACATGCAGAAGGAGGGCACGTTCAAATACGGCGGCCGCGACGCCGCCGGTGACGCGCTGTTCCCCTCCGGCGAGTGCGCGATCATCCACGCCTCCTCCGGGCTCCGCGCGCGCATCATGCGGGAGGCGAAGTTCGAATGGGGCGCGGCCATGCTGCCGTACTGGCCGGGCACGCCGCACGCGCCGCTCAACTCCATCATCGGCGGCGCGAGCTTCTGGGTGATGACCTCGCCCACCCGCAAGCCCGAGGAATACAAGGCGGTGGCGGAGTTCTTCCGCTACATCAGCCAGCCCGACGTGGTCGCCAAGTGGCACACCGACACCGGCTTCCTCCCTGTCACCATCGCGGGGTACGAGAAGACGAAGGCGTCGGGGTACTACCAGCAGAACCCCGGCACCGACGTGCCCTATCTCCAGCTCACGCGGACGCAGCCCACCGAGAACTCCCGCGGGCTCCGCCTGGGCAACATGCCGGAGATCCGCAACATCATCCAGGAAGAGCTGGAGAAGGCCTTCCAGGGCCAGCAGACCGCCCAGCAGGCGCTCGACAACGCCGTGCAGCGCGGGAACGTTGTGCTGCGGAACTTCGAGCGGGCGAATCGATCGTAAGCGCGTGAGGGCCTGGGGGTCACGCACCGCGCGCATGAGGATCGTGTGCAGCGGCGCGTGATCTTCGACAGCAAGATGCTGCCGTATCTCCTCCTCGCGCCGCAGCTCGCGATCACCCTCGTCTTCTTCTTCTGGCCCGCCGCCCAGGCCGTCTACTACTCGTTCTTCCTGCAGGATGCGTTCGGGCTGCGCCAGACCTTCGTGTGGTTCGAGAACTACAAGGTCGTGCTCACCGATCCGCTGTACCTCGCCTCCGCGGGGCGGACGGTGATCTTCAGCGCCTCTGTCACGTTTCTGTCCATGGCGAGCGCGCTCGCCCTTGCGGTCATGGCGGACCGCCGGATCCGCGGCGCCGCCGTGTACAAGACGCTACTGATGTGGCCCTACGCGGTGGCCCCCGCGGTCGCCGCGGTGCTCTGGCTCTTCGTCCTGCATCCGACCATTGGCATCCTCGGGCGCGCCCTTCGCGACTTCGGGATCCCGTGGGACTACAAGATCAACGGGCCCCAGGCGATGCTCCTGGTCATCGTGGCGGCGGCCTGGAAGCAGGTCAGCTACAACTTCCTCTTCTTCCTCGCCGGGCTCCAGGCCATCCAGAAGCCGGTGATCGAGGCGGCGGCCATCGACGGCGCAGGCCCGTCGCGGCGCTTCTGGAGCATCATCTTCCCGCTGTTGTCGCCCACGACGTTCTTCCTGTTGGTCGTCAATCTCGTCTACGCCTTCTTCGACACCTTCGGCACCATCCACGCGCTCACCGCCGGCGGCCCCGGCAAGGCCACCGAGACCCTCATCTACAAGGTGTACGTCGACGGCGTGGTCAACCTCGACCTCGGCGGGTCGTCGGCGCAGTCGGTCATCCTCCTCATCGTCGTGATGGGGCTCACCGCCGTCCAATTCCGCTACATCGAGAGCCGGGTCCACTACGGATGATCGAGGCCGGCTCGCGCACGGCATGGCTGCCCCACCTCGTGCTCGTCCTCGGGGTGATCGTGTTCGCCTTTCCCATCTACATGGCCCTGGTCGGGTCGACCCACGACGCCGGCACCATCGGGCGGGGGAGTCTGCCCCTGTTGCCCGGCGGCCTCGCCGCGGAGAACTACGCGCAAGCGTGGTCCCACGGCAGCGGGATGCGGGTAAAGGCCCCCCCGGTGTCGCGGATGCTCCTCAACAGCCTGGTCATGGCCCTCGTGATCGCCCTGGGGAAGATCGCGGTCTCGGTGATCTCCGCCTATGCGGTCGTCTTCTTCCAGTTCCCCGGCCGCATGTTCTTCTTCTGGATGATCTTCGTCACCTTGATGCTGCCCGTCGAGGTCCGGATCATCCCGACGTTCAAGGTGGTGTCCGATCTGGGGCTGATCAACACCTTTCCCGGCCTCACCGTGCCCTTGATCGCGTCGGCCACCGCGACGCTGCTCTTCCGGCAATTCTTCATGACGATCCCCGACAATCTGGTGGAGGCGGCGAAGATCGACGGCGCGGGCCCGCTGCGCTTCTTCAAGGACATCCTGATCCCGCTCTCGCGCACCAACATCGCCGCCCTCTTCGTGATCCTGTTCATCTTCGGCTGGAACCAGTACCTGTGGCCGCTCCTCATCACGACCAGCCGCAGCATGGACACCATCGTGATCGGCATCACCAAGATGATCGGCACGGGGGACGCCCAGACCGACTGGAACCTCATCATGGCCACCGCGGTGCTCGCGATGCTCCCGCCGGTGGCGGTGGTGGTCCTCATGCAGCGCTGGTTCGTGAAAGGGCTGGTGGAGACCGAGAAGTGAGGCTCGTCATGCTCGCCAGTCTCGCCCTCGGGGTGCTCGCCACCCTGGCCGGCCCCGCGCTGGCCCAGCCGGCGGCGCGCGTGACCAAGTTCGCCGCCCACCGCGGCGGCGCGCTGCTCTGGCCCGAGAACAGCCTGCTCGCCTTCCGCAACGCCGCCGAGACCCTCGGCGCCGATTTCCTCGAGTTCGACGTGCACCTGTCCAAGGACGGCCAGGTCGTCGTCATCCACGATCCCACCCTCGAGCGCACCACCAACGGCCGGGGCCTGGTGCGCGCCCACACCCTCGCCGAGCTACACGCGCTCAGGCTGCGCGACCGCACCGGCGCGCTCACCGACGAGCCCGTGCCCTCGCTCGACGACGTGGTGGCGCTCGCCATGCGCACGCACCGCCAGATGCTGCTGGAGATCAAGGTGGACGACCGCGAGCAGCGCTACCCGGACATCGAGGAGCGGGTGTTCGAGGTCTTGGACCGCCACGGGGCCGTCGGCGCCACCGTCGTGATGTCGTTCGAGCGTGACACCTGGAAGCGCGTGCGGGCGCTCCGGCCGGAGGCGCGGGCGTGCGCGCTCTACTCGCGCCGCACCCTCGGCGACCTCGGCTCGACCCTGCGGGCGGAGATGGAGCGGGCGCAGCGCGCCGGAGTGACCATGCTGGGGCTGCACCAGAACCTGGTGGACGCCGACGCCGTGGAGCTCGCGCACCAGGCGGGGATGATCCTCGGGGTGTGGACGGTGAACGACGCGGGCGGGATCCGGCGCTTCATCGGCCTCGGCGTGGATCTCGTCATCACCGACCGGCCGGATCTGGCCAAGACGGCCCTCGGGCGGTGAGCGCGGCTCGCCGCTTCGTCCTCGCGCTGGATCAGGGCACCACCGGCTCGACCGCGCTCGTGGTGGACGGGGACGCCGCGGTGCGCGCCCGTGGCTACGCCGAGCTGCCCCAGCACTACCCGCGCCCGGGCTGGGTGGAGCACGACCCCGAGGACATCTGGACATCGATGGAGACCGCGGCGGGGCAGGCGCTGCGCGCCGCCGGGATCACGGGGGCTGAGGTGGCCGCCATCGGCATCACCAATCAACGGGAGACCGCCGTGCTGTGGGAGCGCGCCGGCGGCCGGCCCGTGCACCACGCCATCGTCTGGCAGTGCCGCCGCACCGCCCCGATGTGCGATCGCTTGAAGGCGGACGGCTTCGAGTCGCTGTTCCGGCGGAAGACGGGTCTCGTGCTCGACGCGTACTTCTCCGGCACCAAGATCCGGTGGCTCCTCGATCACGTGGCGGGGGCGCGGGAGAAGGCGGAGCGCGGCGAGCTGGCCTTCGGCACCGTGGATACCTGGCTCCTCTGGCGCCTCACCGGCGGGCGCGTGCACGCCACCGAGCCCACCAACGCCTCGCGCACCCTCTGCTTCGACATCGAGAAGCTCGCGTGGGACGCGGAGCTGACCGCGGCGCTGGGCGTTCCCATGGCGCTCCTGCCCGAGGTGCGCCCGACCGCCGGCGTGTTCGGCGAGACGGTGCGCGGCGCCCTGCTTCCCGCCGGCATTCCCATCACGGGCATCGCCGGCGATCAGCAAGCCGCGCTCTTCGGCCAGAACTGCCTCGAGCCGGGCGCGGCCAAGAACACCTACGGCACCGGCTGCTTCCTGCTCGTCAATACCGGCGCGCGGCCGGTCACGTCCAGCCACGGCCTGCTCACCACCGTGGCGTGGTCCCTGGGCGGCCGCGTGGCCTATGCGCTCGAGGGCAGTGTGTTCATCGCCGGCGCGGCGGTGCAGTGGCTGCGCGACGGGCTCGGCATCATCGCGGAGGCCGCCGAGACCCAGGCCCTCGCGGAGTCGGTGCCGGACACCGGGGGCGTGTACCTCGTGCCCGCCTTCGTGGGGCTGGGCGCGCCCTACTGGGATCCCTACGCGCGGGGCACGCTGGTCGGCCTCACGCGCGGCACCGGCCGCGGCCATCTCGCGCGCGCCGCGCTGGAAGCCATCGCGTATCAGAGCCGCGACGTGCTGGACGCGATGGCCGCGGACGCGGGCGCCCCGATCACGAGCCTCCGGGTGGACGGCGGGGCCTCCGCCAACGACTTCCTCTGCCAGTTCCAGGCCGACATGCTCGGCGTCGAGGTGCTCCGGCCCGCAGTCACCGAGACGACCGGGCTCGGCGCCGCGTATCTGGCCGGCGTGGGCGCGGGACTCTGGCAGCCGGGCGAGCTGGGCTCGCGCTGGCGCCTGGGCCGCCGCTTCACGCCCCGCCTGGCCGCGCCGGCGCGTGAAGCCGCCCATCGTGGATGGCGCCGCGCTGTCGAGCGCGCCCGCGCCTGGGTCGAGCCCGAGGCATGACCTCACAAAGGAGGCACTGGATGATCCGCTTCGCCCTGGTCGCCCTCACCCTGCTGGTCCTCGTCGCTCCCGCCGGCCCCGCCGTCGCGCAGGCGCCCGTCGAGAGCGAGCTGAACCTCATCACGCCGGTGTCGAAGTTCATCCACGACGCCGCGCTCAAGGCCTTCGCCGACTATGCCAAGGAGAAGTGGAACGTCACCGTCAAGGTGAGCGCGATCCCCGCGGGCACGCCGGTGGCCTACGGCCGCATCACCGAGTGGAAGGGCAAGCCCGAGGTGGACATCTTCTGGGGCGGGGAATCGGCGCTCTTCGAGAAGCTCGCCGAGCAGAAGCTGCTCCAGAAGGTCGAGATCTCCAAGGACGCGTGGGAGTCCATCCCCGCCTCCATCGGCAAGCCCAAGCCCATTCCGTTGAAGGACAAGGACGGCTACTGGGTCGGCACCGCGCTGGAGCCCTACGGCCTCGTCTATCACCCGCGGCGGCTCCAGCGCCTCGGGGTGCCCGAGCCGAAGGAATGGGAGGATCTTCTCAATCCCAAGCTGAAGGGCGAGGTGGCCCAGTGCGCGCCCACCCGCTCGTCCTCGTCGAACGCGACCTACGAGGTGATGCTCTCGATGCTGGGCGAGGACAAGGGCTGGGAGTGGCTGCGGAAGCTCGCCGCCAACACCGGCCACTTCACCGCGCGCAGCCGCGACGTGCCCACCGTGGTGGCGAAGGGCGAATTCGCGGCGGGCTTCGCGGTGCCGTCCTACATGGCGTTCGAGGAGAAGCTCGCGGGCTTCGATCTCAAGTTCGTCGCCCCCAAGAACGCCTTCGTGACGCCGGAGCCCATGGCCATCCTCGCCGGGGCGCGTAATCCCAAGGCGGCACGCGCCTTCGTGGAGTTCCTCCTCACCGAGCGCGGGCAGCGCGTGTTCATGGAGCGCGGCCTCTTCCCGATCACCCCCAGGTACAAGGTGCAGGGCCCGCCGGGCTCGACCGCGGAGATGGCCGTGCAGTTCACCGGCGGCGTGCGCTCGTACTTCGACGGCGACGTGACCAACGTCTACGACGAGAGCGTCGCGGCCAAGCGGTCGGAGGCGCTCAAGACGCGCTTCCGGAGCGACATCGAAGCCAAGTGGGACGAGCTGAAGAAGTAGCGTGAAGATCGCCATCCGCGGCGTCGTCAAGCGGTTCGGCACGGTCACCGCGGTGGACCGCGCCGAGCTGGACGTCGCCGACGGCGAGCTGTTCACGTTGCTGGGCCCGTCGGGCTGCGGGAAGACCACGCTCCTGCGTCTGCTCGCCGGCTTCTATCAGCCCGATGCGGGCGAGATCGCCTTCGGAGAGCGGGTGGTCAGCGGGCTCGCGCCCTACGAGCGCAACATCGGCATGGTGTTCCAGAACTACGCGCTCTGGCCACACATGACGGTGGCGGGCAACGTGTCGTACGGCCTCCGCCTCCGCAAGCTCGCCGCCGCCGAGGTCGAGCGGCGCGTGCGCGAGGGGCTCGCCAAGGTGAATCTCGGCGGCCTCGAGTCGCGCTATCCCGGCCAGCTCTCCGGCGGCCAGCAGCAGCGGGTGGCCCTGGCCCGCGCGCTCGTGCTGAACCCCGACATCCTGCTGCTGGACGAGCCGCTCTCGAACCTCGATGCCAAGATCCGCGTGCAGGTGCGCGCCGAGATCCGCAAGCTCCAGCAGGAGCTCGGTATCACCACCATCTACGTGACCCACGATCAGGAGGAGGCGCTCTCGCTCTCGGACCGGGTGGCGGTGATGAAGGACGGCCGCGTGCTCCAGGTGGGCGCGCCCAAGGAGATCTACGAGCGGCCCCGCACCCGCTTCGTGGCCGACTTCGTGGGGACCAACAATCTCCTCCCCGGCCAGGTGCGCGAGCGGCGCGGCGAGCGGGTCGTCGTGGAGACCGGGGTCGGGCGGCTCGAGGCCATTCCCAACGCGGCCGCGGGGGTCACCGACCGCTGCGTCCTCGCCATCCGGCCGGAGAACGTGGTCATCGCGGCCGCGGGGGCGGGGAGCGCCGGCGCCAACGGGGGCAACGCGGTCAGCGGCCGGGTCGCGTTCACCTCGTATCTCGGAAGCACGCTGCGCTACGACGTGGAGACGGGGGCCGGCCTGGTCCTCAAGGCCGACATCCGCGACCCGTGGCATCACAATCCCATGCCCGTGGGCCGGGCGGTGACGGTGTCCTTCCCGGCCTCCGTGACCCTGGCCTTGCCGGAGGAGCCATGACGGACAAGCAGGCGCTGCCCAAGCTCGAGCTCTCGCACACCCTCATGCCCGAGAACGACGCCCTCCGCTTCCTCGCCGGCCATCGCATCACGATGGGCAGCCGCACCATGGATCCGAAGGCCCAGCTGGTCGGCGAGTTCGCGAAGTCGATTCGCGTGCCCGGGGTCTACCCGCCGCTGCCCGAGCTCCGGCAGCAGCTGCGCACCATGGTCACCCTCATGGACGAGCCGGCCCCCGCGCTCGCCCGCATCGAGGACGTGACGGTCCCCGGCCCCGCCGGCGCCATCCCGGCGCGGGTCTACGATGCCGCGAGCGGGGGCGGGCCGCGGCCCGGCCTCGTGTATCTCCACGGCGGGGGCTGGGTGCAGGGCGATCTCGAGACCCATCACGGCCTCTGTGCGCGCCTCGCGCAGCGCGCGGGGATCGTGGTCGTGGCCATCGATTACCGCCTGGCGCCGGAGGCGAAGTTCCCCGCCGCGGTGGAGGATTGCCTGGCCGCCTATCGGTGGATCCGCGAGCACGGGCGCGCCCTCGGCGTGGATCAGGCGCGCGTGGCGATCGGTGGCGACTCGGCAGGCGGGAATCTCTCGGCGGTGGTGTGCCAG
This sequence comes from Candidatus Methylomirabilota bacterium, assembly GCA_035764725.1. Taxonomy (NCBI): domain Bacteria; phylum Methylomirabilota (SeqCode); species Candidatus Methylomirabilota bacterium. The sequence goes on from DASTYT010000133.1 coordinate 9,279, forward strand.
CTCGCGAAGGCGGGCGGCCTGCCCCTGCCCACGTGCCAGGTGCTGATCTACCCCGCCACCGACTTCTCCATGAGCACGCCATCCCACCACGAGCTGGAGAACGGTCACATCATACCGCGCGAGCGCATCGTGTGGTACGCGCAGCAGTACCTCCGCGGCGAGGCCGACAAGAAGGATCCGCGCGTCTCGCCGATCCTCGGCGACCTGCGCGGGCAGCCGCCGGCGCTCATCATCACCGCGGGCTTCGATCCCCTGCGCGACGAGGGGCATGCGTACGCGACGGCGCTCGAGAAGGCGGGCGCGGACGTGCAGTATCACGAGTATCCAGGCCAGATCCACGCCTTCGTCTCACTGACCAAGGCCATTCCCCAGGGCACGGCCTGCACCCACGAGATCGGCGACTACTTGCGGCAGCGCCTCGGTCGGGCCTAGCGGGCCCCGCCCCGTGGGCCGGCGCCTCCCGCTCGCCGCCGGGGTCACGCTGATCTGGCTCTTCCTGGGGCTGTTCCTCGTCTACCCGCTCGTCCGCATCTTCTACGACGCGGTCACCACCGAGGGGGGCCAGCTCACCCTGGCGCACTTCCACGATTTCTTCACCGACCGCTTCTATCTCCGGTCGCTGTGGAACTCGCTCCTGCTGGGCGTGCTCACGGTGCTGACGAGCAGCGTGCTCGGGATCGCGGTGGCGTTCCTCCTGGTGCGCTACGACTTCCGGGGGCGCGACCTCTTCAGCTTCCTCACCATCATTCCCATCATCTCGCCGCCGCTGGTCGGCGTGCTCGGCTTCACCTTCATCCTGGGACGGGCGGGGACGGTAAACGTGCTCCTCATGGACTGGCTCGACCTCCTCCGCCCGGTGAACTTCCTCTACGGGATCCACGGGGTGGTGCTGGTGGAGACGCTCCACCTCTTCCCGATGATCACGCTCAATGTGGTCGATGCCCTCGGCAAGATCGACCCCGCGCTGGAGGAGGCGGCGGAGAGCGTGGGAGCGCGGGGCTGGAGGAAATTCTGGACGGTGACGCTGCCCCTCACCACTCCCGGCTACGTGGCGGGCGCGCTCCTCGTGTTCATCTGGACCTTCTCCGACTTCGCCACGCCGCTGATCCTGGGCGTCCAGGACCTCCTCGCCGCCCAGGCCTACCTCAACATCGTCCAGTTCGTGGACAAGCGCATCTTCCGGATGGGCATCGTCATCTCGGCCCTCATGGTGCTGCTGGCGGTACTCTTCCTCCTCGCCGCGCGGCACTACGTGGGCCTCAAGGACTACTCCTCGCTGGCCTACTCGCGGGTCGCGCGCCGTCGCCTGCGCGGGGTCCACCAGGCGCTCGCCCTCGCGTTCCTCGGCGCGCTCCTCCTCCTGGCATTCATCCCGTACTTCGGGGTCGCCCTCGCCTCCGTGGGGAAGGGGTGGTCGCTCACCCCGCTGCCCACCGCGTACACGCTGCAGTACTACGAGCGGGTGATCGTGGAGACGCCGAAGTACATCCTGAACAGCTTCCTCTACTCGGGGATCGCCGTGGCCATCTGTGTGGCGGTCGGGGTCCCCATCGCGTGGCTACTCGGGCGCTCGCAGGTGCCGGGGCGCGATGCGCTCGACGCGCTCAACACCCTGATCCTCGCCATCCCCGGCACCGCCATCGGCATCGCCTACATCCGCGCCTTCCACTGGGATCTGCCCGGCTTCGACCGACCGCTCACGTCCTTCTGGATCGTGATGCCGCTGGTGCTGGCGGTGCGGCGGCTGCCGTACACCGTGCGCGGCGCCTACGCCTCGCTCCTGCTCGTGCATCGGTCCATGGAGGAGGCGGCGGCCAGCGTGGGGGCGACCGGCGCGCGCACCTTCCGGGACATCACGCTGCCCTTGATCTGGAAGGGCGTCCTCGTCGGCAGCCTCTTCTCGTTCATGACCTCGCTCCAGGAGGCGTCCGCCGTCCTCTTCCTGGCGCTCGGAGGCTGGGAGTCGATCACCAACGGCATCTTCGCCTTCTATATCGCGGGAAGCGCCAACGAGGCGGCGGCGCTGGGCGTGATCCTGATCGTCGTGGCCGCCCTCGCCACCTTCGTGATCAATCGCGTAGCCGGCACCCGGATGGGAGGCGTCTTCGGGTGAGCCTTTGTACTGACCCGCCAGCGCAGGACCTATGAAAACGAACACGTAATCAGCATGTTGCGAGGCCTTGTCAGGCCCGAGGGCGTGTGCTAGTGTTTCGGTTCACATGGCTCCCGGGATGGACCGGTCGTCATGGCGTGGCATCGCGAGCTATGCCCAGCTGGGGACGACGCTATTCGCATGCGTCATCGTCGGGCTGGTCGGCGGGTACTTCGCCGATCGGCTCCTGGGCACGCAGCCGTGGCTCCTGCTGGTGGGCCTGGGCTTCGGGATCGCGGCCGCCGCGTGGAACCTTTACCGCGCCCTGCAGGCGCTGAACCGCATGGACGAGTGAGTGATGATGGCCGCTGAACTGGTGAACCGCGTGACGCTGACGGGCCTGGGCGGAGCCGCCCTCCTCTCCGTCGCCGCCGCCTTCGTCGGCGGCCCCAGCGCGGCTGTCGGCGTGGCCGGCGGCGCCGTCATCACGCTCCTGAACTTCCGCTGGCTGGCTCGCGACGCCATACGGGCCACCTCGGGCGAAGGCCGTCTCTCCGCCCTCGGCTTCCGCAAGATCGCCGCGCTGCTCGCCCTCGGTGGCCTCGTCGCCAGCGGGGTGACGCACCCGGTGGCGGTGGCCGCCGGCCTGTTCGTGCTGCCGCCGGCGTTGGTGGCCCAGGGTCTTCTCGCCGCGCGAGACTGAGGACCGAACCGCATGGACATCATCGAGCACCCGCCGATCTTCCGACTGCCCGGCATCCCGGATCACGTCACCTATACGTGGATCGCGATGCTCTTCCTCATCGTGGTCTCCCTCTTCGCCACGCGGCGCCTCGCCCTGGTGCCGACGGGCGCGCAAAACCTCATGGAGATGGTGCTCGAGCAGTTCCACCAGATCCTCGACGAGGTGATCGGAGCCGGCGGGCGGCGCTACCTGCCCCTGGTCGGGACCCTCGGCCTCTTCATCCTCACGTCCAACCTGATGGGTCTGGTGCCCGGGATGGCGTCGCCCACCGCGAACTTGAACACCACCGCGGCGTGCGCGCTCATCGTGTTCTTCACGTACCACGTGATCGGCGTGCGCAAGCAAGGACTCATTCCCTATCTCAAGCACTTCGCGGGGCCGGTGCCGGGCCCGCTCAAGCCGCTCATGTTCGTCATCGAGGTGATCAGCCACCTCGCGCGCCCGCTCTCGCTCTCGCTGCGGCTCTTCGGCAACATGGCCGGCGGCCACATCCTCATCGCCATCTTCTTCTTCATGATGGGCTTCGACGGCCTGCTGGGCTGGGCGCTCACCGGCTCGTTCGGGGGCCTGGTGATCGGCGCGCCGGGCACCATCGTCGCCGCCGCGTTCGTGATCGGATTCCTGCTCCCGCTGAAGCTGCTGGTCGCGTTCCTCCAGGCGTTCATCTTCGTCATGCTCACCATGATCTACATCACGGGCGCCCTCGAGGAAGCCGAGCACGAGGCGCACCACGCCCCCGCGGGCCATCACTAGCAGTCATGACCCACATACCAAGGAGGAAGTCCGTGCGACGTACACTGATGTTCGCCCTCATGGCGGTGTTCGCGGTTCCAGGGATCGCGCTGGCGGCGGATGCCGCGGCGGGCGGCCCAGGTGAGTGGGTCAAGCCGTTCGCGGCGCTGGCCGCGGGCCTCGGGTTCGGGCTGGCCGCCGGTCTCTGCGGTCTGGGTCAGGGGCGCGCGGCGGGCTCGGCGGTAGACGCGATGGCGCGCCAGCCCGGCAACACGAACCGCATTCAGACCGCGATGATCCTGGGTCTCGCGTTCATCGAGTCGCTGACGCTGTTCGTGTTCGTCATCGCCGTCATCCTGCTCTTCGTGAAGTCATAACGCAGGGATTCCCTTTCCACTCCCTTCGCCCTCCCTCTCCCACAGGGGAGAAGGCAGGGGGCGAAGGAGGGGAGAGGGGGGTGGACGCATGACGCCGCGCTCGCATTTCAAGATTCCAAAGATCCCCGAGATGACCGTGCGACGGCTGTCCGTGTACACGCGGTGCCTCCAGCAGCTGGAGGAGGACGGCGTCAAGACGGTGTCCTCGCAGGAGCTCGCCGAGCGCTTCAACTTCAACTCCGCCCAGGTGCGCAAGGACCTCGCCTACTTCGGCGAGTTCGGTGTGCGAGGAATCGGCTACTACGTGGCCGGGCTCAAGGCGGAGCTGCAGAAGATCCTGGGGCTGGATCGCGAGTGGCCGGTGGCGCTGGTCGGGCTCGGCAACCTGGGCGCGGCCCTCTACCACTACAAGGGATTCGCCAAGCAGGGCTTCCGCATCGCCGCCGTGTTCGATGACGACCCCGCCAAGTGGGGGCATGCCGAAGGCGGCATCCCCATCATGCCGATGCGTGATCTGCCGCGCGAGGTGAAGGCGCGGAATCTCCAGATCGCCATCGTGGCGGTGCCGGCCGAGTCGGCGCAGTCGGTGACGGAGAAGCTGGTCGCCGCGGGCATCAAAGCCATCCTCAACTTCGCCCCCGGCCGCATCAAGGGCGCGAAGGACGTGCGCCTGAAGAACGTCGATCTGGCGATCGAGCTCGAGTCTCTGTCGTTCTACCTCGCCCAGGGCAACCGCTGATCGCGCGCCCGCGCGACTCGGCGGCTCGTCACCTCCCAGCCTCTACCGCAGGGCCCCGCCGACCCCCCTGCGCTCGGCTCAGGCGGGCCGTCCCGCGGCGGTCCCGTCCGCCGGCGCGGTGAAGTAGGCGCTGGGCGGCGCGCCCAGCGCGCGCTTGAACATGGCCGTGAACGCCGAGGGGGAGTCGTATCCGAGGTCACCCGCGATGCGCGTGATGGGCTGGCCGGCGGCGAGGAGGGCCATCGCGGCGAGGAGTCGCGCCTGCTGCCGCCAGCCCGCGAAGGGCAGCCCCGTTTCCTTGACGAAGAGACGGGCGATGGTGCGCGCGGAGGCCCCCGCCTCGCGCGCCCAGTCGTCGAGGGTGCGCGCGTCGCCCGGGTTCGCGCGGAGGGCGCGGCAGATGCGGGCGAGCCGCTCGTCGCGCGGGAGCGGCAGATCGAGGGCGATGGCGGGTAGCGCCGCGATCTCGTCCAGGATCAGGCTCATGAGCCGGCCCGCCGGCCCCGCCTCGTCATAACGCACGGGCAGGTCGCACGCACGGAGGATCAGCTCGCGCAGGAGCGCGGAGACCGCGAGCACGCGCACGCGCGAGGGCAGGCGCGGGGAGGCGTCCCCGCGGATGTAGAGCGTGCGCATGGCCACCGCGCCCGCCATGCGGATCTCGTGCGTGATCCCGCCCGGCATCCACACCGCGCGCTGCGGAGGCACCGCCCAGGTGCCCTCCCGCGTGCTCACGAGCATGGCCCCCTGGGCGGCGAAGATGAGCTGAGCGCGCTCGTGAGAGTGCGGCGCGATGTGGAAGCCGTCGGGGAAGTCCTTGGCCATGGCGGCCACCGGCCGGGGGACGCGCTGATAGTCCCTGGGGTCGGTGGAGCGGGCGCGGGGGGTCGGGAGGGCCATCATGTCCGGTTCTCGACGATGGTTGGCAGACTATAGCAAGTCAGGCAGGCCAGACAAGGCTAGAGTAGGGCCATGTCCAGACTGAGCCCGACCAGCCTGCTGCTGAACATCGGCCACGCGCTCGATCATCTCTTCCTCTTGATCTTCGCCACCGCCGTCGGGACCATCGCGGCGGAATGGGGCATGGCCTGGCAGGATCTCATGCCGTACACCGCGGGCGCCTTCGTCCTCTTCGGGCTCGGCTCCCTGCCGTCGGGCCGGCTCGGCGATCTCTGGGGTCGGCGCGTGATGATGGTGATCTTCTTCATCGGGCTCGGCGCCGCGGCCTGCCTGGTCGCCCTCGCCCGCGGGCCCTGGGCGCTCGCCGCCTCGCTCGTGTTGATGGGCGCCTTCGCGTCGATCTATCACCCGGTAGGCATTCCCATGATCGTGCAGGGGGCCAGGAACCCGGGCTTCACCATCGGGGTCAACGGGCTCGCCGGCAATCTCGGCATTGCGGGCGCGGCTGTTCTCACCGGGTTCCTCGTGAAGCTCTTCGGCTGGCGCGCGGCCTTCCTGGTGCCCGGCCTCGTCGCGATCACGTGCGGGCTGCTGTTCGCTGCCCTGGTGCCGCGCGAGGAGATCGCGCCCGCCAAGCGGCCGAAGAAGTCCGTCGACCTGCCCCGCGACGTCATGGTCCGCGTGTTCTTCGTGATGACGCTGGCCGCCATCTCGGGAAGCCTCATCTTCAACTTCACCACCAACGGCAACGGCCGCCTCCTCGCCGAGCGCTTCGGGGGCATCGTGGACGATCCCGCCACGCTGGGCGTGCTCCTCGCCGCGGTCTACACGGTGGCGTCGTTCGCGCAGCTCGTGGTCGGCAAGCTCATCGATCGCTACCCGCTCAAGCGCGTGTATCTCCCCATCGTGGCCGCGCAGGTGCCGCTGTTCGTGCTCGCCGCCCACGCGCAGGGCTGGGCGCTCTACGCGCTGGCCCTGGCCTTCATGACCTTCGTCTTCGGCGCCATTCCGTTCATCGACGCGATGATCGTCCAGTACGTCGACGACCGGATGCGCTCGCGCGTGTCGGGGATGCGACTGACGGTGTCCTTCGGGGTGAGCTCGCTCGCGGTGTGGGTGCTCGGGCCCGTGGTCAAGAGCGCGGGCTTCACCACGCTGCTGCTGGTCATGGCGTGCCTCTCCGCCTTGACCACGCTGTTCGTGGCGATGCTTCCGGGGGCGTTCGGCAGCCGGGCGCCCAACGCCGCGGCGCCGGCGCCCGCGCCCGCTGCGCGCTAGCCTCTCAGCCGTCGCTCAGGCTGTACGCGGTGACCCGCGCGTCCTTCCCGCGCAGCTCGAGCTCGCCGCACCGTGAGGCGACGACGCCCGGCGGAAGCGTGAGGCCCTCCAGCAACGCTCCCGAGGCGATCAGCTCGAGCCCGGCGCGCTTGGCGTACTCCTCGAGGCGTGCCGCAGTGTTGAGAATGTCCCCCACGAACACGATCTCCTGCCGGAGGTCGCCCAGCTCGCCCGCCGTCACCGTACCCCCGTGCAGTCCGCCGCGAAAGCGCGGCACGACGCCGAACTGGCGCTCGTAGGCGGTGGCGCGCTCGGCGACGACGGCGCGGATCCCGAAGAAGCAGCGCACGCAGGCCGCTTCCCGGGCGCCCGCCTCGCGCGGCCACGTGATCACGACCTCGTCGCCCGCGTACTGGTAGATCGCCCCGCGGGACTCGAGCACCGGCTCGGTGAGGTCGTCCACGAACTGGCGCAGCAGCTCGAAGTAGCGGGCGCTGCCCAGGCGCTCCGCGAGCTGGGTGGAGCCTTCGAGGTCGAGGAACAGGAAGATGCGCTCCTCGGCGTGCGGCCGGTGATAGACGCCGGTGACGAAGTAGCGGAGCACGTTGATGCCGACGATGCGGTTCATCTGCTGGAGGAACTGGACGACGACGGCGACGATCGCGAAGTAGGGGAGCGCGTAGACGAGATGGGCGTCGCCGAAGCTCGTCATGAAGCGTCGGACGCTCAGGCTCGTCACCATGAGGCCGGTGGCGCGGCCCACCAGGAAGAGGCCGAGCACGATGGCGCTGCTGAGGAAGAGATCCGTCATGAATCCCAGGCGCCGGAACCATCCGCGGAGGCGTCCGCCCCGGACGAACAGGAGGAATCCGCCGACGAGGGCGGTGACGATGATCCCGTCCACCACGCCCTGCAACGCCGAGCGCAGCGACACCTCGTCGGTGAGGACGTTGAAGACGGGGGTGATGGCGCAGACCACCGCCATGATGCCGAACAGCTGCTTGAGCCGGCGCCGAGTGGCCGACGTCATGCCGTGCTCGGCCGGCGGCTCACTCCATCACGCGATCGGCCCGCAAGCGTACCGAGCGGGGGATCGTGATGCCGAGCGCCTTCGCGGTCTTGAGGTTGACGATCAGATCGAGCTTGGTCGGCTGCTCGACGGGGATCTCGGCCGGCTTGGCCCCCTTGAGGATCTTGTCGGCGTAGCCGGCGGCCTCGCGGTACATGTCCACGAGGCTCGCCCCGTAGAACATGAGCCCACCGTCCTCGACGAACTCCTTCTCTCCGTAGACGGCGGGCAGGCGGCCCTTGGCGGCGAGGGCGATGATCTTCCGGCGATGAGTGAGGAAGTAGGGGTCGACGACCACCATGAGCGCGGTCGCCCGCTCCGCGGCGATCGCGGCGAAGGCCTTGTCGAGCGCGTCCACGCTCGCCGCTTCGAAGAAGGGAAGCTCGAGTCCCAGCCCGCGGCTGATGGCCGCCCGGTCCCGCTGGAAGTCGGCTGCGTAGGGCGTTCCGGTCTTCGACAGCACAGCCACCCGGGTGATCCCCGGGACTGCTTCCTTGAGGAGCTCCAGCCGCTTGGCGCTCAGCGCCTGGCCGAGCGCGGTGACGCCGGTGAGGTTACCGCCGGGACGGGGTAGGCTCGCGACGAGCCCGTAGGCGACGGGATCCCCGGTGGTGACCATCACGATCGGGATGGAGCTCGTGGCCTTCTTGGCCGCCATCGCGCCGGGATTGGAGCCGGTGAGGATCAGGTCCGGGCGCTGCTCGACGAGCTGCGCGGCGAGCGCGGGCAGCCGGTCGAGCTGGCCGTCGGCGAAGCGCGACTCGATCGAGTAGGTCCTGCCCTCGATCCAGCCGAGCTCGCTCATGCCCTTGCGAAAGGCGGTCATGTTGATCCGGTCCGCCTCGGCGGACAGCGGCGAGAGGCGGCCGATGCGTACCGGCCGGGAGCCGAAGGACGCCTGGGCCTCCGCGTGGGGCGTCACCAGGAGCATCGCGACGAGGACCAGGAGGGCGACGCCGGCGAGTCGCGCGGGCGAGTGGCGAATGACCATCAGGCGGGACGCGCGACCGTGATCTCCGTCTTCACCGACTGCGCGATGAAGCACTGCTCGTGCGCCTCGTGATGGAGATGCTCCTCCTCGGCCTCGGAGGGCCGCTTCGTCCCGCCCCAGCTGATGCGCGGGGTCAGCGTGACGTGGCTCACCCAGGGCGTCCCGCCCCGCTCGGTCTTCGTCATCTTGCCCACCGCGGCGTCCTCGTAGGCATCCACCACGAAGCCCGCCTTCTGGGCCAGATACACGAAGGTGAGCATGTGGCAGCTCGAGATCGCGGCCACGAGCGCTTCCTCGGGATCCACCGCGGAGGGGTTCGACCAAGGCGCCGGCACCACCGAGGGCGAGGACGAGCCCGGCACGGTGAGGCCGCCATCGAAGGTCCAGGTGTGCTCGCGGGAGTACTTTCCCTTCGTGAAGTCGTCGGGCGATCCCGTGCGTGTCCAGCTGATCGTGGCGTGGTGCTCGGCCATGAATCCGGCTCCTTCAGCGAATGGGCCTCGCCGAACTGTAGCATGCCCTCCGATTCGCGCGCCGCGTGCCTTTGATGTATCCTCTCCGAGGTCGCACGCAGCACATGGCCGCTCCACCCTCCGTGCTCAGTCGCTGGGGGGCGTTCAAGGACCTCGCCGACGCCCTCGCCCAGGGAGAGCTGCGTCTACAGGCCCGCGGTCTGTGGGGCTCGGCGCGCGCGCTCGTCCTCGCCGGCCTCGCGCGCGCCGGCGAGCGGCCCATCCTCGTCGTCGCCCCGGGCCATGCCGAGGTGCATCAGACTGCCCAGGACATCGCCTTCTTCCTCGACGCGCTCGGGGCCCCCGGCGACGGCGCGCAGCGCGTGCTGGAGTTCCCGCCGCCGCAGGGCGCGGGCTGGCGCGGCAACCGCCACGGCGAGCAGGATGCGATGCGGGCGCTGGTGGGGCATCGCCTCCTCAAGGAGGAGCCCGTGGTCGTCGTGGCCACGCCCGCCGCGCTGACCGCGCCCTTGCTCAAGCCGGGGGACTACCGGACGCGCCTCGTGCGTCTCGAGCTCGGCGGAACGGTCGACCGCGAGGCGCTGGTCGGCGGGCTCGAGGCCGCGGGCTACGAGCGCGTGGAGGCGGTCGTGGACGTCGGCCAGTGGAGTCTCCGCGGCGGGATCATCGACATCTTCTCGCCCTCGCGGGAGCGGCCGGTGCGCGTCGAGCTCTTCGGCGACGAGATCGAGTCGCTGCGACTCTTCGATCCCACCTCGCAGCGTTCCGTGGAGGATCTGATCGATCTCGACGTGCTGCCGCTCGTCTCGCCCGCCTCGAGCGGCGGCGAGCCCGAGGCGCCCGAAGATCGCCGCACGATCGCCGCCTACATGCCCGGCGACTCGCTCGCCGTCCTGCTCGATCCCGCGGTGCTTGACGCGCCGCCCGACGACGCCCCGTCCGCGATGCCGCTCGCCGACCTCCTCGCGGACTTCCAGCGCCTCGATCTGGCGCTCCTCGCCCCCTCGGGGCAGGAGCGCGGCACCTTCGCCCTGGGGACGCGTTCGGTCGGCGCGTATCGCGGTCAGTTCAAGCTCCTGGCCGGCGAGATCGAGAAGTGGCGCGCGGAGGGCTTCGCGGTGCGGCTCGTCGTCAACGACGAGAGCCAGGCCTCGCGGCTCCGGAAGATCCTCTCCGAGCACGGCCACGAGGCGTGGCCGGAGGCGACGCTCTGGAGCAGCGACCCGCTGGGTGTGCTGGTGGGCGACGCGGCCGCGGGCTTCCAGCTTCCCCCCCTGGGGCTGGTCGTCCTCACCGAGGAGGAGATCTTCGGGGCGCGGCGGCGGCGGCTCCAGCGGCCGCGCTTCCAGCGCGGTGCCGCCATCGCCTCGTACTCCGACCTCGCCCCCAACGACCTCGTGGTGCACGAGCACCACGGCGTCGGCCGCTATCACGGCATCCGCACGCTGAAGACGGACGGCCGCGACGGCGACTTCCTGCTGCTCGGGTACGGCGAGGGCGGCCGCTTGTTTCTCCCGGTGGAGCGCCTGGATCTCATCTCGAAGTATCTGGGCGCGCCCGAAGGCGCGGCCAAGCTCGATCGCCTCGGCGGCGCGGCTTGGGGCCGGGTCAAGGAGTCGGTGCGCGCCGCCCTGCGCGAGATGGCGGAGGAGCTGTTGAAGCTCTACGCCGCCCGGTCCCTTGCCCACCGTTCCGCCTTCGGGACGGACACCCCGTGGCAGCGTGAGTTCGAGGCGGCCTTCCGCTTCGAGGAGACGGCGGATCAGCAGAAGGCCATCGACGACGCGAAGACCGACATGGAGCGCGAGCGGCCCATGGATCGCCTGGTCGCGGGCGACGTGGGCTACGGCAAGACCGAGGTGGCGCTGCGCGCCGCCTTCAAGGCGGTGTCGGAGGGCCGGCAGGTCGCGGTGCTCGTGCCCACCACCGTGCTCGCGCAGCAGCACTGGAACACCTTCAGCGACCGCTTCGCGCCGTTCCCCGCCAAGGTGGAGCTGCTCTCACGCTTCCGCAGCCCCAAGGAGCAGAAGGCGGTGGTGGCGGGTCTCAAGTCGGGCGCGGTCGACGTGGTCATCGGCACGCATCGCCTGCTGTCCAAGGACGTCGAGTTCAAGCGCCTCGGCCTGCTCGTGGTGGACGAGGAGCACCGCTTCGGCGTCACCCACAAGGAGCGCATCAAGCAGATGCGCAACGCGGTGGACGTTCTGACCCTCACCGCCACGCCGATTCCGCGCACGCTCTACATGGCGATGTCGGGCGTCCGCGACCTCTCGGTGATCGAGACGCCGCCGCTGAACCGCCTGCCGGTGGAGACCGTGGTCACCCGCTTCAGCCGGGGCGTCATCAAGGAAGCCATCGAGCGCGAGCTCCAGCGCGGCGGCCAGGTCTTCTTCGTGCACAACCGCGTGCAGTCCCTGCTGTCCATGACCACCTTCATCAAGGGCCTGGTGCCCGAGGCCCGGGTGCTCATGGCCCACGGGCAGATGGCCGAGCGTGAGCTCGAGTCCGTGATGGTGAAGTTCGTGGACGGGCAGGCCGACGTCCTGGTCTCGACCGCCATCGTGGAGTCCGGGCTCGACATCCCCGCCTCCAACACGATCATCATCAACCGGGCGGACCGCTTCGGCCTGGCCCAGCTCTATCAGCTCCGAGGGCGGGTGGGCCGGGAGCGTCTACAGGCCTATGCCTATCTCCTCGTCCCGGCTGACGGAAGGCTCGACGAGACGGCGCAGCGCCGGCTCCAGGTCATCGAGGAGCTGACCGAGCTGGGGGTGGGGTTCAAGCTGGCGCTCCGGGACCTGGAAATCCGCGGGGCCGGCAACCTATTGGGGGCCCAACAGCATGGCCACATTGCCGCCGTGGGGTTCGATCTCTATACGAAGCTTCTTGACGAAGCTGTGAGAGAATTGCGCGGCGAGGCGCCCGCCGCCGAGGTGGATCCGACCATCACCGTCGAGGTCGAGGCCCTCCTCCCCGAGGGCTACGTGTCCGAGGAGGGGCAGCGCCTCGCGCTGTACAAGCGGCTGGCCGAGATCGGCTCGGTGGACGAGGTCGCGGAGATGCGGGCGGAGCTGGCCGACCGGTTCGGGCCGCCGCCGCCGCCGGTGGAGGCCCTGCTCGACGTGGTGGGGCTGCGGCTCGCCGCGCGGGCCATCGGGGTCGAGCGCGTCGAGGTCCAGAACGGGCGGGCGCTCGTGACGTTCGCGCCGTCGACCACGGTGACGCCGGAGCGGCTGCTCGCCATCATCGGACGGAGCCGGGGACGCATGAAGATGCTGAAGGAGTTCACGATGGAAGCGCAGATCTCGCGCGGGGGCTGGCCGGAGGTGAAGGCCGCCCTCGCCTCACTCCTGCAGGAGCTCGGCAGGTGAGGGGACGCGGGCGCCTCGCCGCGCCCCTCCTCATCGTCCTCACGCTCCTCGAAGGCTGCTCCGTCTTTGCCCTTCCGCCCGCCCCCGAGTGGGTACCGCTCCTCGGCCGGCCCGAGCAGGGCAAGGCCCCGGACGCCCCACCGGTGCCGGCGGCCAAGCAGCCGACGGCGCCCCTCATCTCGGTGGGGCAGGCGGCACCGGTGGATCCCGACACCGTGGTCGACCGGGTGATCTGCGTCGTGAACAATGACGCCATCACCCTCTTCGAGCTGGACGAGGCCGAGGCCTACTATCTCTACGAGAGCAAGCAGCCGCCGCCGTCGGGTGACGCGCGCACCACCCTCCGCGACGGCCTCCTCCAGCGCATCATCGAAAACCGGCTCCAGCTCCAGCAGGCGGAGCGCGAGAAGATCACCGTCGACGACGTCGAGATGAACGAGCAGATGGCCGAGCTCATGAAGAAGATGAACGTGAAGAACGAGGTCGAGCTCGAGCAGCAGTTCAAGCGGCAGGGCGTCACCATGGAGGGGATCAAGAAGCGGATCCGCGACCAGCTGATGGTGGAGCGGGTGCGCCGGCGACGGGTGAACCTCCGGGTCACCGTGACGGAGCAGGAGATCGACCGCTACCTCGACCAGAACCGCGAGAAGCTGGAGACCGGCCTGCACTTCGAGGCACGCCACATCCTCTTCCTGCCCGATCCCAATCGGGGCGAAGACGGTTGGGAGGAGGCCAAGCGGCGTGCCGAGGACGTGTACGGGCGCATCCTCGCGGGCGGCGACTTCGCCGAGCTGGCCAAGGAGTTCTCGCAGGACGGCTCCGGCAAGGACGGGGGCTCGCTCGGCGCCCTCAAGCGCGGCGAGCTGGCCGCCGACATCGAGAACGCCATCCTCGCCCTATCGCCGGGCGAGACGTCGGCCCCGTTCCGCTCGCAGGTGGGATACCACCTCTTCAAGCTCGACTCGAAGGAAGCGCTGAGCGGCGAAGGGCTCACCCAGGCGCGCAACCAGATCCGCGACATCCTGCTCCGCGAGAAGCTCCAGGTGCGTCTCAAGGAGTGGCTCAGCGAGATCCGGCAGCGCGCCATCATCGACATGAGGCTCTGATCGGATTCCGAGGCTCCCGACGCCGCGCCGGGAAAAAATCCGGTTGACAGTTTTCTGACCCGTGTGGGACAGTGGCGATGTCGAGCCGTTGGCCCCCGGTACCCAGTGACACCCCCCGGAGAGAATCGCCATTTCGCAGCGGAACCCTAAGCGCAACACGCCCCCGGACGACGCACCGGAATCCTCGCCCGAGGCGGCCTCAGTAGCTCCGGCCGCCGGCGGCGCTGGAGGCACGAAGATGAACCTGTCCGAGCTCAAGGACAAGACCATCACCGAGCTGAACCAGGTCGCCAAGGATCTCGGCGTCCAGGGGTTCAGCGGGCTGCGCAAGCAGGAGCTGATCTTCAAGATCCTGCAGGGCCAGGCCGAGAAGGACGGGCTGATCTTCGCGGAAGGCGTCCTCGAGGTGCTTCCGGACGGCTTCGGCTTCCTCCGCGCCCCCGACTACAACTATCTGCCCGGGCCGGATGACATCTACGTCTCGCCGTCGCAGATCCGCCGCTTCGACCTCCGCACCGGCGATACCATCTCCGGCCAGGTTCGGCCGCCCAAGGACAGCGAGCGCTACTTCGCCCTCCTCAAGGTCGAGGCGATCAACTTCGAGAGCCCCGAGCAGTCGAAGGACAAGACGCTCTTCGACAATCTCACGCCGCTCTATCCGATGGAGCGGATCCGGCTCGAGCACGACAGCGAGAACCTGACCACGCGGGCCATGGATCTCCTGTGTCCGATCGGCAAGGGGCAGCGCGGCCTCATCGTCGCCGCGCCCCGGACCGGTAAGACGATGATGCTGCAGAACGTGGCCAACGCGATTGCCAAGAACCATCCCGAGGTGTACCTGATCGTCCTGCTCATCGACGAGCGGCCGGAGGAAGTCACCGACATGCAGCGCTCGGTGAAGGGCGAGGTCATCTCGTCCACCTTCGACGAGCCGCCCCAGCGGCACGTGCAGGTGGCGGACATGGTCCTGGAGAAGGCCAAGCGCCTGGTCGAGCACAAGCGCGACGTGGTGATCCTGCTCGACTCGATCACCCGGTTCGCCCGCGCCCACAACGCCGTGATCCCTTCCTCCGGGAAGGTGCTGTCCGGTGGTCTGGACGCCAACGCCCTTCAGCGCCCCCGGCGCTTCTTCGCGGCGGCCCGCAACGTGGAGGAGGGGGGGTCGCTCACCATCATGGCGACCGCCCTGGTGGACACGGGCTCCCGGATGGACGACGTGATCTTCGAGGAGTTCAAGGGCACCGGGAACATGGAGGTGCACCTGGACCGGCGCCTCATGGACAAGCGGATTTTCCCCACCATCAACATCGAGCAGAGCGGCACCCGGAAGGAGGAGCTCCTCCTGGAGAAGGACGAGCTTCAGAAGGTGTGGCTGCTGCGGAAGGCGCTGAGCCAGCTCAACCCCGTCGAGGCCATGGAGCTCTTGCTGGACAAGCTCAAAATGACCAAGACGAACAAGGACTTCCTCTCCCAGATGAACCAGCTGGCCTAGGCCCCAGGCCGGACCAGCGGGCCTCGCTCCGCTCGGCGCCCCCCTTCCCTCTCCGCTCGCCTTGGCTGCGGCTCGCCCCTCGCTCCGCTCGGAACCACTTTCGTATCCGCTCGCCTCGCCTTCGGCTGCGGCTCGCCAATCAACTGCTGGAAGTGCGCGATTTGTTGCCTTTTCTTGACGTGGCTGGTATCCTTTGTACTTCATTTAGGAGGTGCGCCGTGAAGGCTGGCATTCATCCCGAGTACATCGACACCACCATCACCTGCAACTGCGGGGAGGTCATCCACACCCGCTCCACCGTCCCCGGGATCCGCGTGGAGGTGTGCTCCAAGTGCCACCCGTTCTACACGGGAAAGCAGAAGTTCGTGGATACGGCGGGTCGCGTCGAGCGCTTCCAGCGGAAGTACAACAGAAAGCCGATCGGGGAGGCGTAGCGCGGCCGGCCGGCGCCTCGAGCCGCGACCAGGGTCACTCGCCCGCAGCACTCCGTCGTCCTTCCTGTCCCCACACGCGGCAGGGGCGCAGCCTGTCCGGCCGTCTCTGAGGGGCGCCCATGTTTGACAAGCTTCGCCAGCTGGAGGAGCGGTACGCCGACCTGTCGCGGCGGCTGTCCGATCCCCAGGTGATCGCGCAGACGGCGGAGTATGCCCGCACCGCCAAGGCCGCGGCGGAGCTGTCCGAAGTCGTGCAGAAGTTCGGCGCTTACAAGGACGTGCTCCAGCGGATCTCCGAGGCCAAGCACATCCTCGCCGAGGACGACGACCGCGAGATGCGCGAGATGGCCCAGGCCGAGGTGGACGCCCTGACCGCCCGCCAGGCCAGTCTCGAGGACGAGCTGCGAACCCTGCTGCTCCCGCGCGATCCCAACGACGACCGCAACGTCTTCGTGGAGATCCGCGCCGGCGCGGGCGGCGAGGAAGCCGCGCTGTTTGCCGCGGATCTCGCGCGCATGTACACGAAGTACGCGGAGCGCCAGAAGTGGAAGGTCGAGGTGATGGACAGCCACGTCACCGGCGTGGGCGGCTACAAGGAGATCATCTTCTTCATCCAGGGCAAGGGCGCGTGGAGCCGCCTCAAGTTCGAGCGCGGCGTGCACCGGGTCCAGCGCGTGCCCGCCACCGAGTCGAGCGGGCGCATCCACACCTCCACCGTGACGGTGGCGGTGCTCCCGGAGGCGGAGGACGTGGACGTGAAGGTGGATGAGAGGGACATCCGCGTGGACGTCTACCGCTCCTCTGGGCCCGGCGGCCAGGGCGTCAACACCACCGACTCCGCGGTGCGCATCACCCACATCCCCACCGGGCTGGTCGTGACGTGTCAGGACGAGCGCTCGCAGATCAAGAACCGCGCGAAGGCCATGCGCGTGCTCAAGGCGCGTCTGCTCGAGCGCGCCCAGGACGAGCAGGCCGCCGCCATCGCCGCTGACCGGCGGAGCCAGGTGGGCACGGGCGAGCGAAGCGAGCGCATCCGGACGTACAACTTCCCCCAGACGCGCGTGTCCGATCACCGCATCGGCCTCACCCTGCACAAGCTGCCCGCCATGATCGAGGGCGATATCGACGAGCTGATCGACGCGCTGACCGCGTGGGATCAAGGGCAGAAGCTCGCGGAGTCGACGGCGTGAGCCCCACCGCGGCCGCCCCCACCGTCCGCGCCCTCCTCGGCGACGCCGTCGCGCGCCTCGGCCGCGCCGGACTTCCCACCGCGCGCCAGGACGCGGAGTGGCTGCTCGCCATGCAGCTGGGGGTGGAGCGCTTCGCGCTTTATCTCGAGCCCGAGCGGACGTTGGCCCCGGACGCAGTGGAGCGCCTCCACGCCCTCGTCGAGCGCCGAGCCGGCCACGAGCCCCTGCAGCACCTGCTGGGCTTCGAGGACTTCCACGGGCTGCGCCTCCGCGTGACGCCCGACGTGCTGATCCCGCGCCCGGAGACTGAAGGCCTCGTCGAATGGGCGCTGGAGCTTTTGGACGCGATGTCCGCGGACTGGGGGAGAGCGGAGGCCATTTCTGGGCCCCCGCTGACGGCCGACATCGGCGCCGGTTCCGGAGCCATTGCGTGCGCCCTCGCCGCAGCTCGGCCCGCGGTGCAGGTATTCGCGGTGGAGGCCTCGCCCGCCGCCCTCCTGGTCGCCGCGAAGAATGTGTACGCGCTCGGGCTCGCGGGTCGCGTGCGGCTCATGAGGGGCGACCTCGTGACCCCGCTGACCGCGCAGGCCGGGCGGCTGGCCATGATCGTCGCGAACCTTCCCTATCTGGCGAGCGCAGTGATTCCCACGCTGCCGCGCGAGGTGCGCGACTTCGAGCCGCGCGCCGCGCTGGACGGCGGTCCCGACGGCCTCGGGCTCCTGCGGCGGCTCGTGACGGCGGCGCCGGCTGTGCTGCGGCCCGGTGGCCGGCTCGTGCTGGAGATCGGCGAGGAGCAGGCGGGGGCGCTTGCCTCCCTGATGGCCGCCGAGGGCTTCACCGGGATCGCCTCGCGCGTTGATCTACGTGGGATCGAGCGCTACATCGCGGGGGTGCGCCCATGACGCATCCCCTCACGTTCGCGCTGCCCAAGGGACGTCTCCTGGAGCCCGCGCAGGCGCTGCTCGCCGGCCTCGGCATCCGCGGACTCGACGAGGAATCGCGGCGCCTCCTCATCGCCGACGAGGACCGGGGGCTGCGCTTCCTCTTCCTCAAGCCCGCCGACATCCCCACCTACGTGGAGTACGGCGCCGCCGACCTCGGCATCGTGGGCAAGGACATCCTCGCCGAGCAGGAGCCGGACGTGTACGAGCCGGTGGACCTCGGCTTCGGCGGTTGCCGCCTCGTGGTGGCGGAGCCGCGCGCGCTGTGGGAGCGCGACGATCCCGCGAAGTGGTCGTGGGTGCGCGTGGCCACCAAGTACCCGTCGCTGACCGAGCGCTACTTCTCCGAGCGCGGGATCCAGGTGGAGATGATCCGGCTCGACGGCTCCATCGAGCTCGCGCCGCTGGTGGGGCTCGCGGACCGCATCGTGGACCTCGTGCAGTCGGGCGAGACCCTCCGCGCCAACGGCCTCGTGGAGGTCGCCCAGATCATGACGTCCACCGCGCGGCTCATCGTGAACCGCGCGTCGCTCAAGACCGCGCACGCGCGGGTCAATGCCCTCATCGACGCGATGCGCGCGGTGGTGGCGCCGGCGCGCCCGGGCGCGGCCCCGGAGCGCCGGGCGTGACGCTCCGCCGCCTCGACGCGCGCGCCCTCGGCGCCGAGGGCGTGGCGCGCGCGCTCGATCGCGCGCCCGAGCGCGTGGCGTCCGAGATCCACCAGGCGGTGGGCGAGATCCTCGCGGCGGTGCGGGAGCGCGGGGACGCCGCCCTGATCGAGCTGACCACGCGCTTCGACCGGGTGGCTCTCACGCCGGCCCGGCTCGCGGTCGCTTCCGCGGAGTACGACGAGGCGGAGAGCCGGGTGGGCGAGCCGACCCTCGCCGCGCTTCGCTACGCGGCGGCGCGCATCGAGGCCTTCCATCGCGCGGCGATGCCGAAGGCCTGGAGCATGACCGACGCCTGCGGGTCGCGCCTCGGACAGGAGGTGCGCCCGCTCGAGCGCGTGGGCATCTACGTGCCGGGCGGACGCGCGGCGTATCCCTCCACCGTGCTCATGACCGCGGTGCCGGCACGCGTGGCGGGCGTGCGCGAGATCGTGCTGGTCTCACCTCCCGCGGCGGACGGGACACTCAACCCCGCCGTGCTCGCCGCCGCCCGCATCGCCGGCGTGACCGAGGCTTATCGCGTGGGCGGCGCCCAGGCGGTGGCCGCGCTCGCCTATGGCACCGAGTCGATCCGGCGCGTGGACAAGATCGTGGGACCGGGGAACATCTACGTGGCCCTGGCGAAGAGCCGCGTCTTCGGCGATGTCGGCATCGACATGCTCGCCGGGCCCAGCGAGGTGGTGGTGATCGCCGACGGCGAGGCCGACGCCGCCTACGTCGCCGCCGACCTGCTCGCCCAGGCCGAGCACGACCCCATGGCGCGCTCGGTGCTGCTCTCGCCCTCTTCGACGCTGCTCGACGCGGTGGAGCAGGAGACGGCGCGCCAGCTCGCGGCGCTGCCGCGGCGGGAGATTGCCGCGAGCGCCCTCCGCGACAACGGGGCCCTCGTCCTCACCAGCAGCCTCGCCGAGGCGGTGGACGTGGCGAATCGGCTCGCGCCCGAGCACCTGGAGCTCTCCGTCGCCGAGCCCGACGCCCTGCTCGCGCGGGTGCGTTGCGCGGGCGCGGTGTTCCTGGGCCGGCACACGCCAGAGGTGGTGGGCGACTACGTCGCGGGCCCGAATCACGTGCTGCCGACGGGCGGCACCGCGCGCTTCGCCTCCGCCTTGTCCACCGAGGACTTCGTGAGGCGGCTCAGCGTGATCCAGTACTCCCCCCGGGGCCTCGCCGAGGCGTGGCCCCATCTCGCGGAGCTGGCCCGCGTCGAGGGGCTGCAGGCCCACAGCGAGGCCGCGCGCGTGCGTATCGCGTCGAATGGAGGAGGAGCGGCATGACCGACAAGGCCCGCGGCACCGAGCCCGCGCTCCCGCGGCAGGCCCGCGTCGAGCGCAAGACCAAGGAGACGCAGATCGTCCTCCAGCTCAATCTGGACGGGACGGGCGCCGCCAAGGTCGAGACGACCATTCCGTTCTTCAACCACATGCTGGAGGCCTGGTCCAAGCACGGGCTGATGGACCTCGCGGTGGACGCCCGCGGCGATACCGACGTGGATCTGCACCACACCGTCGAGGACGTGGGGATCTGCCTCGGCAAGGCGCTCAAGGAGGCGCTCGGCGAGAAGCGGGGAATCGTGCGCTACGGCGCCTCGTATCTCCCGATGGACGAGGCGCTGCTCCACGCCTCCGTGGACATCTCGGGACGGCCCTATCTGGTGTTCAACGTGCCACTACAGCGCACGCGGATCTCGAACTTCGACCTCGACCTCCTGAAGGACTTCTTCCGCGCCGTCGCCTTCAATGCCGAGATCACCCTGCACGTCACCATGCACTACGGAGAGAACCTCCACCACATCGCGGAGGCCACGTTCAAGGCGGTGGGGCGCGCGCTCGCCGAGGCCACCCGCCTCAACCCTCGCATCAGCGACGTGCTCTCCACGAAGGGCAGCCTCTAGGCGGCGTCCATGATCGCGGTGGTCGACTACGGGCGGAGCAATCTCGGGAGCGTGGAGAAGGCCTTCGCGCGCCTCGGGATGCCCGCGCGCATCGCCGACGATCCTCGCGTCGTCGCCGACGCGGAGGCGGTGGTGCTGCCCGGCGACGGCGCGTTCGACGACGTCATGCGGAGCCTCGCGCGACGGGGGCTCGTGGATCCGCTGCGCGCCGTGCTCGACGAGGGGCGGCCGTTCCTCGGCATCTGCATCGGCTATCAGCTCCTCTTCACCGAGAGCGAGGAATTCGATCAGGTGAAGGGGCTCGACGTGATCTCCGGTATCGTGCGGCGCTTCCCCGCGGGCCAGAAGGTGCCGCACATGGGCTGGAACGAGGTCGAGCACGGCGGCGACCTGGCGCTTTTCGACGGGATCCCTAGCGGCGCCCACTTCTACTTCGTGCACTCCTACTATCCGGACTCGGACGACGCGTCCCTCCGGCGGGCCGTCTGCGACTACGGCGTGCGCTTCCCCGCCGCGGTCGAGCGTGACACGCTGTTCGCGACCCAGTTCCATCCGGAGAAGAGCCAGAGGTGGGGGCTGCGGCTGCTCGAGAACTTCGCCGCGTTCGTGCGGAGCCGGCGGCGCTGACATGGCCTTCACCCTGATCCCCGCCATCGATCTCAAGGCCGGACGCTGCGTGCGGCTCCGGCAAGGCCGGGCCGAGGACGAGACCGTGTTCTCCGACGACCCCGTCGCAACCGCACGCGGCTGGCAGGCCCAGGGCGCCCCGCGGCTGCATGTGGTGGATCTCGACGGCGCCTTCGCGGGACGGCCGGCGCAGACCCAGCTGATCCGCGCCGTCATCGCGGCGCTCACCATCCCGGTGCAGGTGGGCGGCGGCCTGCGTGACCTGGCCGCAGTGGAGCGCGTGCTCGAGGCCGGCGCACAGTGGGCGGTGGTGGGCACACGCGCGGCGCTGGATCCCGCCTTCCTCGGCCAGGTGTGCGGGGCCTTCGAGGGCCAGATCATCGTGTCGGTGGACGCCTCCGACGGCAAGGTCGCGGTGGACGGCTGGACGCGGGTGCTAGACCTGGACGCCACTGCGCTCGCCCGCGACGCCGCGGCCGCCGGCGCGGCCGCCGTGCTCTACACCGACATCGCCCGCGACGGCACCCAGGGCGGCCCCAACGTGTGGAGCACGGAGGCGGTCGCGCGGGCGGCCGGCATTCCCGTGCTCGCCTCGGGCGGGGTGGGCTCGATGGACGATCTCCGCCAGCTCGCGGGCATTCCCGGCGTCGAGGGCGCCATCGTGGGCCGCGCGCTCTACACGGGAGCGGTGGACCTGCGGCGGGCCCTCGCCGAGGTGGGCTGAGGCCATGCTGAAGAAGCGCGTGATCCCCTGCCTCGACGTGCACGACGGGCGCGTGGTCAAGGGCGTGCGCTTCGTGAACCTCCGCGATGCCGGCGATCCCGTCGAGGCCGCGCAGGCCTACGACGCGCAGGGCGCCGACGAGCTGGTGTTCCTCGACATCTCGGCCAGTCACGAGGGGCGGGCGACGATGCTCGAGGTCGTGCGCCGCACCGCCGAGGGCATCTACATGCCCCTCACCGTGGGCGGCGGCGTCCGGTCGCTCGACGACATCCGGACCCTGCTACGAGCCGGCGCGGAGAAGGTCTCGCTGAACACCGCGGCCCTCGCGCGTCCCGAGCTGGTGACGGAGGCGGCGCGCGCCTTCGGCAGCCAGTGCATCGTGGTGGCGATCGACGCCAAGCGCGAGCTGGGACCGGGTCCCACACGGTGGGGCGTGTACACCCACGGGGGCCGCCGCCCCGCCGGCCGCGACGCGATCGAGTGGGCGCGGGAAGTCGAGCGGCGGGGCGCGGGTGAGATCCTCCTGACCAGCATGGATCGAGACGGGACCGGCGACGGCTACGACCTCGAGCTGACGCGCGCGGTGTCGGAGGCGGTGTCGCTCCCCGTGATCGCGTCGGGCGGGGCGGGCGCGCTCGAGCACCTGCACGCGGCGCTCACCGAAGGCAAGGCGGACGCGGCCCTCGTCGCGACCGTGTTCCACTTCGGCCAGCACAGCGTGGGCGAGGCCAAGGCGTTTCTCCGTGACCGGGGCGTGCCCGTACGGGTGGAAGCATGAGCGTTCGCGACGAGCTCAAGTGGGACGCGGCCGGGCTCATCCCCACCGTGGTGCAGGAGACGGCGACGGGCGAAGTGCTGATGGTCGCCTGGATGGACCGCGCCGCGCTCGAGGCCACGCTTCGCACTGGCGCCGGTCACTACTGGTCGCGCGCGCGCCGGGCGCTCTGGCGCAAGGGCGAGACCTCCGGGCACGTGCAGCACGTGGACGGGCTCTACGCCGATTGCGACCGGGACACGCTCTTGCTCCAGGTGCATCAGGAGGGCGTGGCCTGCCACACCGGCGCGCGCACCTGCTTCTACACGCGGATCAGCGACGCGGGCGCCGAACGGCCGGGCGCCGGCGCGGCCGGCCCCGAATTCCTCGAGGTGCTCGAGCGCACCATCGAGTCGCGCAAGGTCGATCGCCCGGCGGGCTCCTATGTGGCTCGGCTGTTCGAGAAGGGGGATGCGTTCATCTGCCGCAAGATCGGCGAGGAGGCCACGGAGGTCGTGACCGCCGCGCTGGGCGGCGAGGGCAACGACCGGGTGGTCGCGGAGGTCGCCGACCTTTGGTTCCACTCGCTCGTACTCCTCTCGAGTCGCGGCATTCCGCTCCGCCGCCTCCTCGCGGAGCTGGCCGAGCGGCACGCGGCGCCGACCGCGAAGCCTACCCAAGACACGGCGAAGGGCGGCGCCGCGTGAGCCCGGCCGCCCGCGCGGGCGTGTCGCTGCTCGCATTGCTGACCGCCGGCTGCGCGTCGAGCGGCATCGAGGGCGGCGTCTTTCACTCAAGGAAGGGCTATCAGGTGAGCCTGCCCGGCGGGGGCTGGCGGGTGGCGCGTGACTCCCAGGCGGACCTCGAGCTCCGGCGCGAGAAGCCGCCCGGCGGCATGCTTGCCGACGCGACCTGCGGCGCGCGCGTGAGCGAGCGCCCGCCCGAGCACCTGGTGCGCTATCTCACGTTCGGCCTCAAGCACCGTGAAGAGGTGCGCACGGAGCCGGTGACGGTGGGCGGCCGCGCGGGCGCGCGCTCCGTGCTGCGGGGCACGCTCGACGGCGCGGAGGTGGCGGTGGACGCGGTCTCCGTCAAGGCCGAGGGCTGCGTCTACGATTTCCTCTACGTCGCGCCCGTGGATGCCTTCGAGGCGGGTCGCGGGGACTTCCAGGCCTTCGTGGACAGCCTGGCCCTGCCGGCGGGCACAGTGCGATGACGAGCGCCAGCGCCGTCGACGCGGTCGGACGCTACATCCGCGAGTCCATCGCCTGGTACGGGGGCCTCGGCCTGCTCACCATCCAGGCGGCGCGCAACCTCGCGCTCCCGCCGCACTATCTCGCGCTGGTGGCGCGCGAGATCGACACCATCGGGGTGCGCTCGACGGCGGTGGCGCTCACCGCCGCGCTCTTCACCGGCATGGTGCTCGCGCTGCAGACGGCGGTGAACATGGCGCGCTTCGGCGCGGAGGGCTACGTGGGACCGGTGGTGGCCCTGTCCATCCTGCGCGAGCTGGGACCGGTGCTCACCGCGATCCTCGTGGGGGGCAAGGTGGCCTCCGGCATCACCGCGGAGCTCGGCTCGATGAAGGTGACCGAGCAGATTGATGCCCTCCGCGCGCTGGGCGTCAACTACGTGAAGCGGCTAGTGGTGCCGCGCCTCCTCGCCGCCCTCGTGGTGTTCCCTCTCGTCACCGTCCTCGCCGATTTCGTGGGACTGGTCGGCGGCATGATCGTCTCGGTGTTCGACCGGGACGTGGATCCTTACCTCTACTGGAACACCATCGCCTACTGGGTGGTGATCCGCGACTTCCTCACCGGCCTCCTCAAGAGCATCGTGTTCGGCTTCCTCGTCACACTGATCGGCTGCTACAACGGGCTCGCTACCGAGGGCGGGACGGAAGGGCTCGGGCGCGCCACCACCGACACCGTGGTCGAGGTGGCGATGGCGGTGATCATCTCCGATTTCTTCCTCACCAAGCTCCTCATCATTCTGTTCTGGTGACGCGCTGATGGCGACGGCGAGCGCAGGGCAGGCCGTGGTGGATGTGCGGGAGGTCTGGAAGGCGTTCGACGACCACCCCGTGCTCCGCGGCATCAGCCTCACTCTCGAGAAAGGCACCACCCTCGCGGTGATGGGCGGGAGCGGCTCCGGCAAGACCGTGCTGCTGCGCACGATCGACGGGCTGCTCGCGCCTGACGCTGGGGAGGTGTGGCTGCTCGGGACGCGCATCGACGGTCTGCGCGAGGAGCAGCTCCTGCCGCTCCGGCGGCGGGCCGGCTACGTGTTCCAAAGCGCCGCGCTGTTCGACTCGGTCTCGGTGTTCGAGAACGTAGCCTTCCCCCTGCGCGAGCACGCGCGGCTCAGCGAGGGCGAGATCACCGAACGCGTGCACCGCTTCCTCTCCCTCGTCGGGCTGAGCGCCGACATCGACGACGTGCTTCCCGGCGCCCTGTCGGGCGGCATGCGCAAGCGCGTGGGGGTCGCGCGCACGCTGGTGGTGGAGCCCGAGGTCGTGTTCTTCGACGAGCCCACCGCGGGCCTCGATCCGACCAACGCCAAGCTCGTGGCGGGGCTGATCAACGACCTGAAGAAGGGAGTCTGCGACACCTCGATCGTGGTCACCCACGATCTCGAGTTCGCGGATGCGGTGGCCGACCGGATGGCCATCCTCTACCAGGGGCGCTTCGCCGAGGTGGGCACGCCGGCCGAGATCCACCGGTCGAGCAACCGAATCGTCCGCGACTTCCTCGCGGGCGAACTGCGCGAGCGCTGAGATGCCAGATCGGCGGACCTTCGGGCTGCAGGTGCGCATCGGGCTCTTCGTGGTGGTCGCGCTCGCGGTGTTCCTCGGCGTCATCTACCTCCTGGGCGCCCGCGCCCGCTACTTCGAGAGGAAGTACGAGCTCCACGCCGACTTCACGGAGGTCGGCGGCCTCATCGAGGGCGCCACCGTGCGTTTGGCCGGGGTACAGATCGGCCGTGTGACCAGGGTCGTGCTCTCGCCCGAGGTCGGCGGGAAGGTGCGCGTGACCGTCACGGTGGCCCGACAGTTCAAGGACCGCATCCGCGGCGACTCTGAGGCTCAGATCGTCACGCAGGGCCTCCTCGGCGACAAGCTCGTGGAGATCACCCAGGGCACGCCCGCCACTGCCGCCCTCAAGGAAGGCGACGTGCTGCGCACGCGCGACCCCGTGGAGATGGGGCGCATGTTCTCTGCGGGTGCGGGCCTGGTCACCACGATCAGTCGCCTCGCCGACCAGCTCCAGGGCTCGATCCAGAAGCTCGACCAAAGCGGGGCCATCGAGGACCTCGGCGCCACCATGAAGAGCGCGCGCCGGGTGGTGGAGGAGGTCGAGAAGGGCAAGGGATGGCTGCACGTCCTCGTCTACGAGGAGCCCGAGGCGATCAAGCGGTTGAACTCCTTGCTCGCCGACGCGCAGGCCGCCCTCGCCAAGGCGCAAATGGGTGACGGGGCCATCGCCGTCCTCCTCGCGCCCGAGAGCGGGCGAGCCGTGCGCTCGTTCCTCAATGCCATGGACACCTTCGGCAGAGCGGTGGACAAGGCCAAGGGCCCCGGCGACGACGTCGGCCCGCTGCTGACCCTGCTCCTCGACCCCCAGTACAAGCCCGTGGCCCAAGACGTCCAGGGCCTCGCCAAGAACCTGCGCGAGATCTCGGAACGGCTGGTCGCCGGGCAGGGGTTCCTCGGGGGGCTCCTGACCGAGAAGGAGGACGGGCCGATGGGCGAGGCGGCTTCGGACTTCCGGGTGGCCATGGCCAATCTCCGGGTCATCACCGACCGTCTCAAGGCCGGGGAAGGCACGGTGGGCGCGCTGCTCGAAGATCCGACCGTGTACGAGAATCTGGCCGCTTTCCTGGAAGGCGCCCAGCGGAGCTTCCTGCTGCGGTCGCTGATCCGCAGCTCCATCGGCGCGGGCGCCGGAGCCGGTGACGGCGCCAAGGAGAAGAAGTGATGGCGCGCGAGCGAGTCGTCTACCGCTGCCAGGCCTGCGGCTTCGCTTCGTCCAAGCCCGGCACCTGCCCCGACTGCGCGCGGCAGAGCGACTACGTCGCACTCGTGGAGGAGCGGCCGCAGGCGCCGAGGTCGGCGCGGCCGGCCCTCGCGCCCGGGGCCCGGCCGCAGCGACTGGCCGAGATCCGCATCGAGTCGGGCGAGCGTGTGGCGACGGGCATCGGCGAGCTCGACCGGGTGCTGGGCGGCGGCATGGTCAAGGGCTCGCTGGTCCTGGTGGGCGGCGAGCCGGGGGCCGGCAAATCCACCCTGCTCATCCAGGTCAGCGGGGCCCTGGCGGAGCGCTCGGGACCGATCCTCTACGTGTCCGGCGAGGAGTCCGCGGCGCAGGTGAAGCTCCGCGCCGAGCGTCTGGGGATCGCGTCCGACGGCCTCTACTTCCTGGCCGAGACCGACCTCGCCACCATCGAGGGGCACGTCGCCCAGCTGTCGCCCCGGATCCTCGTGGTGGACTCGATCCAGACCATGTTCCTGCCCGAGGTGGAGTCGGCTCCGGGCAGCGTCAGTCAGGTGCGTGAGTGCGGCGCGCGGCTGATGGTGCAGGCGAAGGCACGGGGCGTGGCGACCTTCCTGGTGGGTCACGTCACCAAGGAGGGGACGCTGGCCGGCCCGCGCGTGCTCGAGCACCTGGTGGACACCGTGCTCTACTTCGAAGGCGAGCGGCATCACGCCTATCGCGTGCTGCGCGCGGTGAAGAACCGCTTCGGCTCCACCAACGAGATCGGCGTGTTCGAGATGGCCGAGCGCGGGCTCGTGGAGGTGCGCAACCCCTCCGGCTTCTTCTTGTCAGAGCGGCCGCGCGGGGCGTCGGGCTCCGTGATCGTGTCGAGCCTCGAGGGCACCCGGCCCCTGCTGCTCGAGCTGCAGGCGCTGGTGGCCCCGGCGAACTTCGGGGCACCCCGTCGCACCGTCATCGGCGCGGATTACAATCGGGTCTGCCTGCTCCTCGCCGTGCTGGAGAAGCGCGTGGGGTTGCCGCTCATGACCCAGGACGCCTTCGTCAACGTCGCCGGCGGGGGCAAGGTCGCCGAGCCCGCGGCGGATCTGGGCGTAGTGATCGCGGCGGCGTCGAGCTATCTCGACCGGCCGGTGCGGGGCGACGTGGTGGTGATCGGCGAGGTCGGCCTCACCGGCGAGGTGCGCGCGGTGGGCGGGCTGCCCGCCCGGCTCAAGGAGGCGGCGGCGCTCGGCTTCACGTCGGCGGTGGTGCCGCAGAACAATCTTGCGGCGAAGGAGCCACTCGCGCTGGAGGTCCAGGGAGTCGGTTCGGTCGAGGAGGCCGTCAAGGCCTTGCTCGGGGGATAGACACGGCCATGAGTCTCATCATCGCGCGACTGTGTGTGCTGGCGGTGGCCACCGGCGCCGGTGTAGCGCTGGCGCCGGCTCTCGGTATCAAGTGGGCGACGCACTGGCTGGGCCTGGCCGGCTTCCTCTGCGGGGTGCTGGCGGTGGTGCTGGAGTGGCAGGGCCGCCGCGTGCCCGTGGACCGGCTGTTCTGGGGCGCGGCCGGCGGCATCGCCGGCGTCGCGCTCGGGCTCGGCGTGGGCAGCGCGCTCGGCGCGGTGGTGCCCGAGGCGGGAGCCCTCGGGCGCGGGCTCTTCGGCCTGTTGCTCGGCTATCTCGGCTGCGCGGTGACCCTGGCGAAGAACGACGAATTGGAGGGCATGTCGGCCAAGCTCTTTCCCAAGACCGTCGCCCTCAAGCAGGCCTACAAGGTGCTCGACACCTCGGTAATCATCGACGGGCGCGTCGCGGATGTGTGCGAGACGGGCTTCCTCGAGGGGACCATCGTGGTACCCCAGTTCGTGCTGCGCGAGCTGCAGCAGATCGCCGACTCGTCGGACGCGCTGAAGCGGAACCGCGGCAAGCGGGGGTTCGATGTGCTGCAGCGCCTGCAGCGGGTGTCCAAGATCACCGTGCGCATCATGGACCAGGACTTCCCGGCCATCCGCGAGGTCGATCGCAAGCTGATCGAGCTGGCCAAGAGCCTGAACGGCAAGGTCGTGACCAACGACTACAACCTGAACAAGATCGCCGAGCTCTCGGGCGTGCCGGTGCTGAACATCAACGAGCTGGCCAACTCGCTGAAGCCGGTGGTGCTGCCCGGCGAGCTCATGCACCTGCAGGTCGTGAAGGAGGGCAAGGAGGCCGGCCAGGGCGTCGCGTATCTCGACGACGGGACCATGGTGGTGGTGGACCACGGCCGGAAGCTCATCGGGCAGATGGTGGACGTGACGGTGACGAGCGTGCTCCAGACCACCGCCGGGCGGATGATCTTCGCGCGGCTGGCCCCCATGGAAGAGCCCGTCCGCTGAGGCCGTCCCTCCACGCAGACCGGCGAAACAGAGGAGACGGATGCGATCCGTTGAAGCAGTCGCCATAGTCCCCGCGGGCGGGATCGGGCGGCGGATGCTGGCCCGCCAGCCCAAACAATACCTCCGGCTCGGCGGGGCGCCGGTGCTCGTCCACACGGTGAAGGCGCTCGGGAACGCGTCCTGCGTGAGCGCGATCGTCGTCGCGGTGCCCGCCGAGCGGCAGGAGGCGACGCGGCGACTCCTCCGCGTTCACCATGTGCCGAAGATCTTGGCGGTGGTGGCGGGAGGAGCCGAGCGGCAGGACTCGGTCTGGCTCGGCCTGCAGGCGGCGGGCGCCCCGGAATGGGTGCTGGTGCACGACGCGGTGCGCCCGTTCATCACGCCGACGCTGGTGGCGCGCGTGCTCGCCGGGGCGGCCCGCACCGGCGCCGCCACGTGCGGCCTTCCCGTGCGCGAGACGGTGAAGCGGGTGCAGGAGGCCGTGGTCGAATCCACGCTCGACCGTGCCGGGCTCTGGCTCGTCCAGACGCCGCAGGCCTTTCGCCGCGAGCTCCTCTGGGAAGCCCACGATAAGGCGCGTCGCGACGGCTACGGCGGGACGGACGACGCGGTGCTGGTCGAGCGGCTGGGCGGGCGGGTCGCGATGGTGCTCGGCCTTCCCGAGAATCTCAAGATCACGACGCCCGAGGATCTGCGTACGGCGCGGCGCTGGACGGGACAGCGCGCCCGGTGAGCCCCGTGCGCTCGGGGCTGGGATTCGACCTCCACCCGCTGGTGGAGGGGCGGCCGCTCGTGCTGGGCGGCGTGACGGTGCCGGGCCCGCGCGGTCTCGGCGGGCACTCCGACGCGGACGTGCTCACCCACGCAGTCTGCGAAGCGTTCCTGGGCGCGCTGGCCCTGGGCGATCTCGGCCGCATGTTCCCCGACAGCGACCCGCGCTACCGCGGCATCTCGAGCCTCGAGCTCCTCCGCGCGGTGGTGCGAACGGTCGCCGCCAACGGCGGCACCCCGGTGAACGTGGACGCCACCGTGATCTGCCAGGCCCCGCGCCTGGCCGCCCATCTCGACGAGATG
Organism: Candidatus Methylomirabilota bacterium; assembly: GCA_035764725.1. Lineage (NCBI taxonomy): Bacteria > Methylomirabilota (SeqCode) > Candidatus Methylomirabilota bacterium. The sequence continues at coordinate 39,295 of DASTYT010000133.1, forward strand.
GCCCGCCGTCTCGCCGAGACCATCCAGGTGGCGCCGGGGCGTGTCAGCGTGAAGGCGAAGAGCCCGGAGCACCTGGGGCTGCTCGGCCGCGAGGAAGGCATCGCGGCCATGGCGGTGGTCGCCGTCGAGGTCAACTCTCTCAGCTAGGAGCCCAGCGTGCCCATCAAGATCTACAACACCCTGACGCGGCGGAAGGAGGACTTCGTTCCCATCGACCGGAGTGAGGTCCGTATCTACGTCTGCGGAGTCACGGTGTACGACGTCTCCCACATCGGGCATGCCCGGAGCGCGCTCGTGTTCGACATGATGCGGCGCTACCTCCGCTTCCGCGGGTACGGCACGCGCGTCGTTCGCAACTACACCGACGTGGACGACAAGATCATCAAGCGCGCCCACGCCGAGGGGGTCACCCCGCGCGAGATCTCCGAGCGGTTCATCGAGGCGGAGCGCGCCGACATGGCCTCGCTGGGCCTGCTTCCTCCCGACGTGGAGCCCAAGGCGACCGAGCACATCCCGCAGATGATCGACCTCATCGAACGGCTCATCGCCAAGGGCTTCGCCTATCCGGTGGACGGCGACGTCTACTATGAGGTGCGCCGCTTCCCCGACTACGGGCGCCTGTCCGGGAAGAACCTGGACGAGCTCCTCGCGGGCGCGCGGGTGGAAGTCGACGAGCGCAAGCGGGATCCGCGCGACTTCGCGCTCTGGAAGGCGGCGAAGCCGGGCGAGCCCTCCTGGGAGAGTCCCTGGGGCCCGGGCCGGCCGGGCTGGCACATCGAGTGCTCGGCGATGGCGATGCAGCATCTCGGCGATACCATCGACATTCACGGCGGGGGGATCGACCTGATCTTCCCCCATCACTCGTGCGAGATCGCCCAGACGGAGGGCGTGACCGGCAAGCCCTTCGCCCGCTACTGGGCCCACAACGGCTTCGTGAACCTGGGCGCCGAGAAGATGTCCAAGTCGCTCGGCAACACCCTGTCCATTCGCGAGCTGGTGAAGCGGCACGATCCCGAGGCCCTGCGCCTCTACCTTCTGGGCACGCATTACCGGCACGCGCTCGAGTGGGGCGAGGAGCGCGTGGAGGAAGCGGCGAAGGCGCTGGGCCGGCTCCGCGCGGTCGTGACGGAAGCCGAGAAGCTGGCGGCGCGCGGCACGCCGCCGCCCGGCCCGGATCACGGGCTCTTCGACGAGGTGGCGCGGGAGCGCCAGCGCTTCGAGGCCGCCATGGACGACGACTTCAACAGCCCGCAGGCGCTGGGCGTGCTCTTCGACCTCGCGCGGACGCTGCAGGGGGCGCGGGCGCAGGTGAGCGAGGGCAAGGCGGGGGCGGGCGCGTTCCTCATGGGGGTCGGCGAGCTCGTGACGCTGGCGCGCTCGCTGGGCCTGCTCGAGGCGCGGGTCGAGGCGGCGCCGGCGGTGGACGGCCGGCTCAAGGCCCACATCGAGTCGCTGGTGTGGCTGCGCGAGGAGGCACGCAAGAAGCGCGACTTCGCGGAGGCCGACCGGTTGCGCGCGGAGCTGGACACGATGAACGTGGTGCTGGAGGACAGCCGGGAGGGCACGACCTGGAGGCTCAGGCGATGAAGGAGGAGGGCGCGCCCCTCTTCGGGCGCAATCCCGTGCTCGAGCTGCTCCGCGCGGCGTCGCGGAGCGTGGACGAGATTGCGATCCTCTCCGAGGGCCGGGGCCCCGCCCTGCAGGAGCTGCTCACGCTGGCCCGCGCGCGGGGGGTGAAGGTCTCCTACCGCACCCGCGATCAGCTCACCGCGATCGCGGGCAGCCCCCATCACCAGGGCGTGGTGGCGCGCGTGGCCGAGGCCGCCTACGCGAGCCTGGGGGATCTTCTGGCCGTGCCGGCGGAGCGCGGGGAGCCGGCCTTCTTCCTGGCGCTGGACCGGATCCAGGACCCCCGGAATCTCGGTGCCGTCTTAAGGAGTGCGGATGCCGCCGGGGCTCACGGCGTCATTCTCCCCAAACATCAAGCGGTGGGGATCACGCCCGCGGCCGCCAAGACGGCAATGGGGGCGGTAGAGCATCTGCCGGTCGCACGCGAGACGAATCTGGTCCAAGTGCTCGAAACATTGAAGAAAGAGTCCATCTGGGTCATGGGGGCGACGGCCAAGGGCGGGCAGGAGCCCTGGAGGGTCGATCTCACCCTGCCCCTGTGTCTCGTCATGGGGGGCGAGGGGGAGGGGCTGCGCCCCCTGGTGACCCGGACATGCGACCTCTTGCTCACACTCCCGATGCGGGGCAAGATCGGGTCGCTCAATGTCTCGGCGGCGACGACGGCGCTGTGCTACGAGGTGGTCCGTCAGAGGGTGGTGAGAGCAAAAACCCCTTGACTTGTCAATACCGCGTAAGTAGGGTGAAGTTTTGCGACTGCTGGCGTAGCTCAGGTGGCAGAGCAACTGCCTTGTAAGCAGTGGGTCGGGGGTTCGAATCCTCCCGCCAGCGCCAGCCTTTTCAACCGCAACTTCAAGGAGTTGTAGTCCTGGGGCGACGAGCGGGGAGATACCCAAGTGGCCAAAGGGGGCAGACTGTAAATCTGCTGGCGAACGCCTTCGGAGGTTCAAATCCTCCTCTCCCCACCACTTGTAAGACGACGGCAGGGCGCGCCGAGACGGCAGGCGGGAATAGCTCAGCGGTAGAGCGCCAGCCTTCCAAGCTGGGGGTCGCGGGTTCGAATCCCGTTTCCCGCTCCAGCCTCGCCGCTCGGGAGTGCGAGGGGGTTGCGACCAGCGCCCATGTAGCTCAGTCGGCAGAGCGCGTCCTTGGTAAGGACGAGGTCTCCGGTTCAATCCCGGACATGGGCTCCATCGATACGCGTCGGCAGGCCAATTCGGGTCGGTAGCCGAGGAGGATCATCGGATGGCCAAGGCGAAGTTTGATCGGTCGAAGCCGCACGTGAACGTGGGGACGATTGGGCACATTGATCATGGGAAGACGACGTTGACGGCGGCGATCACGAAGGTGCTGCACACGAAGTTCAGTGGGGTGGCGGTGCGGGAC
>DASTYT010000134.1 GCA_035764725.1 Candidatus Methylomirabilota bacterium
CGGGGCCCGCGTGGCGCGCGCCCGTCCAGAAGTCGTGCCACGCGCCGGCCGGGAGGTACACCGGCCACGACGTCGCGCCCTCGCGCGTCACCGGCGCCACGAGTAGATCGTCGCCCCAGAGATACTGATGGCCCAGCGTCCACACGCGCGGATCGTCCGGGTAGTTGAGAACGAGGGGGCGCATGAGCGGCAGGCCGTCCGCGTGGGCCTGCCAGGCCAGCGTGTAGGTGTACGGGAGCAGCCGGTAGCGCAGCTCCGCGTACGCGCGGCAGATGGCCTCCACGCGCGGCCCGTGCGCCCACGGCACGTGCTCGCGCCACACCCATCCGTGCGAGCGGAAGATGGGGCTGAAGGCGCCCAGCTGGAACCAGCGCGCGTAGAGCTCCCCCGTCTCCGGCAAGGAATGGAAGAAGCCGCCGATGTCGCTCCCCCAGTAGGGCACGCCCGACATTCCGGTGTTGAGGCCCAGGGGGATCTGCGCGTCGAGCGTCGCGAAGTCGTTGTTGACGTCGCCGGTCCAGGTGGTGGAGCCGAACCGCTGCATCCCCGCCGCCCCCGAGCGGCAGAGCAGGAACACGCGCTGCTGCGGACGATCGGCCGCCTCGCCCGCGGCGAAGGCCTCGTGGCGGTAGCGGTCGTAGATATTGTGGAGCAGGCGCCCGCTCCCGCCTCGCAGGCTGGCTGCCGCGGGCGGACCCTCGCCGCCGTCGAGCCACCAGCCGCCGACGCCGAGCGCGACCAGGTGGCGGTGGGCCGCCCACCACCAGGACCCGACCTTCGGATCGGAGAAGTCGAGGTAGCGCTGCCCCTGGCGATAGTTCGCGCCCGTGGCCCCGCCCCGCTCGTAGCCCGCGTCCACCAGGTAGCCGCGCGACTCCGCCTCGGCGAACAGCGGCGACTCCTCGTGCAGCACGGGATACTCGTGGGTGATGGCCTCGAAGTGCTGGGCCCGCGCCTCGCCAAGCAGCGCCGCGGGGTCCTCCCAGAGGGCCGGCTGGAACTCGAGATGCCCTACGCCGCGGTTCCAGCCCAGCGCCTCGCCGTAGCTCGAGAGGTAGATGAGGGCGTCACACGGAATCCGTTTTCCCCGAATAGTCCGGGGCAGCTGTCGCAGCTCGGCGGTGTCGTGGAAGTGGCGCGTCGACTGGAGAAAGCCCAGCGCCCAGCGGGGCGGCAGCGACGCGCGGCCCAGCAGATCCGAGATCTCGCGCATGACCCCGCGCAGGCTTCCTCCCATGAGGACGTACCAGCACAGCGCGCCCGTCTCCGCAGTGTACGAGATCCTCACACCGTTGTCCGAGCGCCCGACCGCCAGCATCGCCTCGCCGGGATTGTCGAAGAAGAGGGCCCAGCCGCGCGAGGAGACGAGGAGCGGGATGCCGGTGTCCGTGCCCGGCCCGTGGCCGAGGTGGCTGTTCCAGAGCTTGCGGGTCACTCCGAGGCGCTCGAGCGCGCCGCCCCCTTGCCCCAGGCCGTAGAAGTGCTGCTCGCCCGAGAACGTGAAGCTGGCGTGGACGCGGCGGCGGCCGCTCGCCTCGGCGGCCTCGGCGGACATTCCGCCGTCGGGCGGCTCGCGAAGCAGCCACTCGCCGCCCGCGTCGAGGAAGGCCAGGCGGAGCGGAGCCGTCGCGATCTCGATCCGGAGATGGGGCGTGGCGAGCCGCGCCGGCTCGCCGGGCGCGAGCTCGAAGGAAACCGCCGCGGGCGCACGCGGGGCCACGTAGGACGGGACCGCCCCCGCGCCCTCGGTCTCGAGCCGCACCCGGACGATGCGCGGCGTGACCATCGTGAGCGTGACCGGGGCTCCGTCGCCTTCCAGGTGAAGTGTGGACCCCTCTCGGCGCATTCCCCGTTTCTACTCCGTGGGGCCCGGCGGAGCAAGGCGATGCGCCGCGCCGGCTCGATCCACCCGATGAAGCCATTGCGAAGTGAGGGTCACTCCGCTAGACTCCGTCGCCACTCGGAGACGCGCGCCCCGGACGCGAGCCTCCCCCGATACGAGGCCCAACATGCCCGATTCGGAGGGATACCTATGATGCGACGCAATCTCCTCTTCGGCCTCATCGCCCTCACCGCCGTCCTTGTGCTCGCCTCGTGGCCCGACGGGCTCATCGCGCAGGGGAAAGTCGTCAAGATCGGGCTCTCCCTGCCCCTCACGGGGGCGGATGCGGACGGCGCCGACGCGATCCTCAAGGGGGCGCAGATGGCGATGAACGAGATCAACACCAAGGGCGGGGTGGCCGGCTACAAGCTCGAGGCGCAGGTCTTCGACAGCGCGACGCCCGCCGCCGGGCAGTACGACCCCGCGCAGGCCGCCACCAACTACAAGAAGTTCGTCGCCGACAGCCTCACCCTGGCCGCAGTGGGACCGGTGATGAGCGGCGAGGGCAAGGCGATCTCGCCGATCCTCTCCGAGGCGGACATGGCGACAATCACGCCGAGCTCGACCAACCCCGACATCACGGACCCGAAGTTCCAGTCGCAGTACCGGCCCAAGGGCAAGGCGGTGTATTTCCGCACCGTCACCACCGACGCCTATCAGGGCCCGAACATGGCCAACTATCTCTTCCACCAGCAGAAGATGAAGAGCGTCTACGTGCTGGACGACGGCGGCGCCTTCGGTGTGGGCATCGCCGACAGCTTCCAGAAGCGCGCGGGCGAGCTGGGGGTGAAGGTGCTCGGCCGCGATCGCCTCGACCCGAAGGAAGCCGACTACAAGACCATCCTCACTAAGATCAAGGGCCTGAACCCCGACGCGCTCTACTACGGCGGCGTGATGCAGGCGGCGGCGAAGCTGGCGCCCCAGGGCTACGAGGTGATGCCGCGGGTGATCAAGGCGGGATCGGACGGCGTGTACGATCTCTCGTGGCCCAAGCAGTCGGGCAAGGAGGCGGTGGAGGGCTGGTTCTGCTCACAGGCCTCCCCCGAGCTCGTCACGTCGCCCAAGGTCGAGGCGTGGGTGACCAAGTTCAAGAAGGAGATGAAGCGCGACCCCACCAACTATGCGATCACGTCCTACAACGCGGTCTACGTGATCGCCGACGCGATCGAGCGCACCGCCCCCAAGAAGCCGCTCACCCGAGCCAACCTGCGGGACGCCATCCAGGAGACCAAGCTCAGCTCGATTCAGGGCCCCATCGCCTTCGACGCCAACGGGGACATCCTGACCAAGACCGTCTCGATCTATCAGTGGCGTGACGGCGAGATCAAGTACGTCGCGGTAGCGCCCGAGAAGTAGGCGCGGACTCTTCGCCCCCGGGCGGCGCGGGCCGCCCGGGGATTCCCGCCCATGCACACGCTGGACGTGCTCCTCCAGCAAGTCGTCAACGGGCTCGCGCTCGGCATGATGTACGCCCTGCTCGCGCTCGGCTTCACCATGGTCTACGGCATCATCGAGCTGATCAATTTCGCGCACTTCAGCGTGTTCATGACCGGCACCTTCGTGGGCCTGATGGTCCTGAACCTCATGGGCGTCACCGCGGTCTCCGCCTCGCTGCAGGGACCCGCGCTGGTCGGCACCCTCATCGTGCTGTTCCTCGCCACCATGGTCGCGACCGGCGTGCTCGGCGTCCTCATCGAGCGGATCTGCCTTCGCCCCGTGCGACACGTCTCGGGGACCGCGCCCATGATCACGACCATCGGCGTGGCGTTCATCCTCATCAACATCATGCTGTTGACCTGGGGCCCGCAGGCGCAGCGCTTCCCCCAGCTCCTCCCGAACTGGCGCTGGGGTGTGGGCGGCGCGGAGATCAGCTTCAAGCAGATCGTGCTGTTCGTGGTGGGCCTGCTCCTCATGCTCGCGCTCTGGCATCTCGTGCAGCGCACCACCCTCGGCAAGGCCATGCGCGCCACCGCCCAGGACGCCGACGCCGCGCGGATGATGGGCATCGACGTGGATCGCGTGGTGGTGGTCACGTTCTTCCTGGGCTCGGCCCTGGCCGGCGCGGGCAGCCTCTTCTTCGGCCTCTACTACGGCTTCACCGGTTACTACATCGGCTACACCACTGGCCTCCGCGCCTTCACCTCCGCGGTGCTGGGCGGCATCGGGAGCATCCCCGGCGCGGTGCTGGGCGGCCTCCTCATCGGCCTCACCCAGTCCCTCGGCGGCCAGTTCCTCGGCGTCAAATGGACCGACGTGATCATCTTCTCGATCCTCATCATCGTGATGGTCTTGCGGCCCAACGGGCTCCTCGGCACGCGGACGCCGCAGAAGGCGTGATGGGCCTCGCACGCTGGCGGGCGCTGCCCCTCGCGCGACGACGCCAGATCCTCGCCGTCGTGCTCCTCGCCGTCGGCGCCGCCTTTCCCTTCCTCTCGGGCAATGCCGGCAATGTCGACGCCGCCGCCAACGCCTTCACCTACGTGCTGCTCGCCCTCGGGCTCAACATCGTGGTGGGCTTCGCAGGGCTGCTCGACCTCGGCTACGCGGCCTTCTTCGCCATCGGCGCCTATGGCTACGGCATCGCCGCGTCCGGCCAGCTCAAGCTCGAGTGGTCGAGCCTCTGGGAGCCCCTGGCCTTCATGGGGCAGGTCAGTCGCTTGGTAGTTCCCGGCCAGCCCGATACCGTGCAGTTCCACTTCGCCTTCTGGCCCATGCTGGCGGTCACCGCGATCATGTGCGCGGTCTTCGGTGTCTTGTTCGGCGCGCCGACCCTGCGGCTCCGCGGCGACTATCTCGCCATCGTGACGCTGGGCTTCGGCGAGATCGTGCCGGTGGTGGCGCGCAACTGGGAGGGGCTCACCAACGGCGCCCAGGGGCTGGGCGGCATCCGCACGCCGCGCCTCTTCGGCTACGAGTTCGGCTTCTCCCCCTACCCCTACTACTTCCTGGGCCTCGGCCTCGTCGCACTCGCGGTGTGGCTGTCCATCCGCCTCCAGGAGTCCCGCGTCGGCCGCGCGTGGATGGCGATTCGTGAAGACGAGCTGGCCGCCGGCGCCATGGGCGTCAATCACGTGCACTACAAGCTGCTCGCCTTTGCCATGGGCGCGGCGGTGGGCGGGCTCGCCGGCACCTTCTACGTGGCCAAGCTCACCACCGCCACCCCGGACATGTTCACGTTCCCGGTATCGGTGATGGTGCTGGTCATGGTGGTGCTGGGCGGCATGGGCTCGATCCGGGGCGTGGTGGTGGCTGCCCTCTTCCTCGCGTTTCTCCAGTCGGTAATCCTGCAGGAGCTCACCGACTGGGTGCACGCCCTCGGGCGGCTCGTCGGCAGCGCGTTCCTCCAGCGGATCGAGCTCATCACGTCACTTGAGCTGATCTTCGGCGTCATCCTCGTCCTCATGATGATCTTCCGCCGCGAGGGCATCTGGCCGGCGGTGCGGCGGGTGTCCGCGCTCACGCCCGAGCAGCAGGCGGCAGTGCCGAGCCGGGGCGCCGCGGTGCAGCTCTCCTGGTCGCAGGCCGCGCGGGCCGACGCGCCGCCCCGGGCGCTCCTCGAGATCGAGAGCCTGAGCAAGCAGTTCGGCGGGGTGGCGGCGGCGGACCGCATCTCGCTCACCGTGGACGCGGGCGAGCTGGTCAGCGTGATCGGGCCCAACGGCTCGGGAAAGACCACGCTGTTCAACCTGATCACCGGGCTCATCGCCCGCGACAGCGGGAGCATCCGCCTCGAGGGCCGCGAGATCGGCGGCCTCCCTGCCCACGCCATCGTCGCGCGCGGGGTGGCCCGCACCTTCCAGAACATCCGCCTGTTCAACAATCTGAGCGTGCTGGAGAACCTCCTCGTGGGCGAGCACTCGCGCCTGCAGGCGGGCGCGCTGGGTGCGGTGTTCCGCCCGCCGCGCGTGCGCGCCGAAGAACGGGCGGCGGTGGACCGCGCGCTCGAGGTGCTGGGGCTCTTCGGCAATCGCCTGCTGCCCCGCCTCGACCACCCCGCCTACGGGCTCTCCTACGCCAATCGCCGGCGTACCGAGATCGCGCGCGCCATCATGACCCAGCCGAAGCTCCTGCTCCTCGACGAGCCCGCCGCGGGCATGAATCCCGCCGAGACGCTCGAGCTGATGGACCTCGTCAAGGCGCTGCGCGGCCTCGGTATCACCATCGTGCTGATCGAGCACAAGCTGGACGTGGTCATGGACATGTCGGATCGGGTGATCGTCCTCGACCACGGCGTGAAGATCGCGGAGGGCGCCCCCGTCGAGGTGCGGAACGACGAGCGGGTGATCGAGGCCTATCTCGGCCGTCGGCGCCGCGCGGCATGAGCCCGCGGGGCCCGCTGCTTCTCGACTTCCGCGGCGTGCACACGCACTACGGGCCGCTCCACGTGCTCAAGGGCGTGAGCTACGAGATCTACGAGGGCGAGATCGTCTCTCTGCTTGGCGGCAACGCCTCGGGCAAGTCCACGACCATGAAGACCGTGCTGGGGCTGGTGCGGCCGACGGAGGGGACCATCCGGTTCCGAGGGGAGCCGATCCACGCCCTCCGCACCAGCGAGATCGTCAAGCGCGGCATCGCGCCCGTGCCGGAAGGACGGCGCGTGTTCCCGCGGATGACCATCGTCGAGAACCTCGAGATGGGCCGCTACACGCGCCGTTCAGAGCCCGGCTGGGATACCGACCTCGACCGCGTGTTCGGCCTGTTCCCGGTGCTGAAGGAGCGGCGGCATCAGCTCGCGGGCACGATGTCGGGCGGCGAGCAGCAGATGCTCGCCATCGCACGGGCGCTCATGACGAACCCGCGCCTCCTCTGCATGGACGAGCCTTCGATGGGCCTGGCGCCCCGTCTCGTCGAGGACGTGTTCGACATCATCCGCGCCATCAACGGCCAGGGCACCACCATCTTCGTCATCGAGCAGAACGTCAACATGGCGCTGTCCGTCGCCCACCGGGGCTACGTGCTGCAGATGGGCGAGGTGGTCCTGAGCGGCGCCGCCGCCGAGCTGCTCGAGAATCCTCTGATCCAGAAAGCCTATCTGGGCAGCGCGTAGCGCCGCCGCCGGCCGAAGCGGCCGTAGCGGAGCGCGGCCACGCCCAGAGCGCGTCGTCGAGTCACCCGCCGAGCCGCACGTCGTCGAGGCATGCCCCGTCCAGGGGCATGTTCCGTGCCGGTTTTAGGTGCTCGTGAGATCAGCCACTTGGACGCCGCAAACACTGCGTAGCGAGGTCCTCGTAAGATTCGCCGACAGCTGGGTGTGCTAGCATCAGGCCGCCCGCACGGGCGGAGGCAAGGATGGCGGACATCGTCCTCGGCATCGGCACCTCGCACAGCCCCATGCTCAGCACGCCCCACGAGGCCTTCGCGGGGCATCGAGAGCGCGACCAGCAGCGGGTGCCCGAGTTCGCCGCCCTGGCCCGGGAGCGTGCCGCGCGCGTCGCCCCCGAGCTGGCCCCCGCCGTCACCGCGGCGCGCCACGCCGCCAACCAGGCGGCCCTCGCCACCCTGGCCGCCGCGCTGGCCGACGCCGCGCTGGACGCACTGGTGATCATCGGCGACGACCAGGGCGAGTGGTTCAGCGTGGACAGCCAGCCCGCCCTCTGCATCTACTGGGGCGATGCGGTGGAAAGCCTGCCGCCGCCGGTGGAGCGCATGGCGCCCTCCCTGCGCCTGGGGTACTGGGGCTACTACGGCGACGGGGCCAATCGGAGCTACCCCGTGGATGCCGCCCTGGGGCGCCACGTCATCGAATCGCTCACCCGCGACCACAGCTTCGACGTGGCGCACATGCGGGTGCAGCCTCGCCACGCGCCCTTCGGGCACGCGTGGAGCTTCGTGCACCAGCGCCTGATGAACGGCACGGTCATCCCGATCGTGCCCGTGCTGCTCAACACGTACTATCCCCCGAACCAGCCGACCCCGAAGCGGTGCTACGAGCTCGGTCGGGCGCTTCGCCGGGTCATCGAGGCCTGGCCGGGGGCCCGGCGGGTGGGCGTGCTCGGCTCGGGCGGGCTCAGCCACTTCGTGGTGGACGAGGCGCTCGACCGTCATGTGCTCAACATCCTCGCCCGGCGGGACGCGGACGCGGTGGCCGCGCTGCCGCTGAATCGCCTGAACTCCGGCAACTCCGAGATCCGCAACTGGATCGCCGCCGCGGGGGCCCTCGAGGGCCTCGCGATGCGGCTTCTGGACTACGTGCCGTGCTATCGCTCCGAAGCCGGTACCGGCTGCGGCATGGCTTTCGCGATCTGGGACTGAAGGGAGGCGCTCCATGCTCTCGCGAGAAGACAACGAGCTCCTGTGCCGGGTGGGCCGCGGCACGCCGATGGGCGAGCTGCTGCGCCAGTACTGGATGCCGGGTCTGCCGTCGTCCGAGCTGCCGTCGCCCGACGGGCCGCCGAAGAAAGTCCGCCTCCTCGGCGAGGATCTCGTCGCCTTCCGCGACACCGAAGGGCGCGTGGGCCTGCTCGCGGCGAACTGTCCGCATCGCGGCGCGTCCCTCTTCTTCGGGCGAAACGAGGAGTGCGGGCTCCGCTGCGCGTATCACGGCTGGAAGTTCGACGTGACCGGTCGCTGCATGGACATGCCGAGCGAGCCCGAGGAGAGCACGTTCAAGGACAAGGTCCGCGCACGCGCCTACCCGTGTCGTGACGTCAACGGCGTCGTGTGGGTCTACATGGGGACGCGCCAGTCCCCGCCCCCGTTCCCGACCTTCGAGATCAACACGCTCCCCGCCGAGCAGGTCTACCCGCCGCTCATGATGCTGGAAGACTGCAACTGGATGCAGGCGCTCGAGGGCGACATCGACTCGTCCCACATCGACTGGGTACACGGCAAGCGCCGCCCCGACAGCGCCCAGCGCGGCACCTTCCATCGGGACAAGCGCCCGCGCCTCGAGGTACTGGGCACGGACTACGGCGCCTGCTACTCCGCGCGGCGGCGCGGCGACACGGATGGGCTCTACTGGCACCGCATCACCCAGTTCATCCTCCCCTTCTTCACCATGATCGCGGCCAGCGATCCCGCCATCGTCTCGGCGCGCGCGTGGGTTCCGCTCGATGATCACCAGAACCTCCAGTTCGTGCTGCGTGGCCGGCTCGACCGCCCGGTGACGGAGGAGGAGCGCCGCCAGGTGCGCGATCCCTTCAAGGCCTGGGGCGGCTACGTGGACGGCGGCAGCGACCCGCGGCGCCGCTTCTACACGACGGCGAACCTCCACAACGACTACCTGCTGGACTACGAGCTGCAGCGCACCGAGCTCAACCTCGGCATCCCGTTCCTGGGCAACCTGCAGGACCGCGCGATGACCGAGACGATGGGGCCGATCTACGACCGCACCCAGGAGCATCTGGGCACCACCGACGCCATGGTGATCTTCGCGAGGAAGCTCCTCCTCGACGCGGCGAGGGCGCTGCGCGACCGCGGGACCGTGCCCGCCAACGTGGACGACGCCTCGCTCTACCGCGTGCGCCCGGCCTCCGTCATCCTGCCCGACGGCGAGAGCTGGGTGGCCGCCACCGAGAAGGCGCGCCAATCAGACGCAGGCGTGCCCATCGCCTGGGTGCCCTTCGTCTGAGCCGGGCCGTGGAGAATCTCGCCTACTACCGCGCGATCCCGTACCTCCTCGTCGTCGAGACGGTGGAGCGGGCGGGGTCCTGGTGGCGGCGCGCCAGCTATCCCGAGCTTCCGGGCTGCGCGGCGGAGGCGGAGTCCGCGGTGGAGGCCATCGAGCGGCTGGAGGAGGAGCGCGAAGCCCTGCTCGCCCGGTGCTGGGAGCGGGGCGAGCCCATCCCGGTGCCCCGTCCGCCGCTCAGAAGTCCTGCGCCGGCTGTTGTTGACAAGTGATCTGTCCGCTCGGTTTTGACACGTGATCTGTCCGCTTTCAGTGAACGCGCCCTAGGCGGCCAGGGCGCGGCCCCGGGGGTCGTAGCGGCCGAAACAGCGGGCCCCGCACCACACGGAGTACCGGCCGTCGAGGTGGCGGCGCACGAGCACGCGCAGCCCGCTGCAGGAGCGGCGGCCGCGCTGTTTACTGACCGCCAAGGCCACCCCGTCGAGCACGACGACGTTGTCGCGGCTGACCACGCGCTCTTCTTCGTGACACAGGATCTGGTCCAGATCGGTGGACCCGAGCGCCACGAAGGCTGAGGCGGGGTCCGCCGGAGCCCGCGCAAAGGTCGCGTTGTAGGTCGGCAGGAACGTCTGCTCGAGGTAGCGATTGGCCGCCGCCACCGTGGCGATGCCGGCCACGCGCAGCTCGTTGACGAGGCGATCCTGCAGCGTGCGATTGACCCGCTCGCTGCGGCCCCGGGCCTGGGGCGAATAGCTCAGGATGTGCTCAATCCCCAGCGTGCGCAGGGCGCGGCCCACCTGCGTGAGCTTCGTCGGGTCCGGCCGGGCCCCGGCCCGCGGCGTGTGGGCCGCCCAATGGGCCCGATCCGTGTAGAGGGCGATGGGCAAGCCGTAGCGGCGAAACACCGCCCCCAGCGCGGTCATGATGGCCCGCACACTCTCGCCCCCGTCGACGAGCTGCGCGTAGAGCAGCTGCTTCGTGGCATCGTCCACGATGGCCACCAGCGTATCCAGGCCCTCGGGCCCCAGGGCCAGCCAGCGATGCCGGCTGCCGTCCAGATGCAATAGCTCCCCAAAGCACGGCCGCGGCTCCCGCCGCCGCCGATGCCGCCCGCGGGCCTGGGCTTTGGGCAGCAAGCCCGCCTTCTGGAGCGCCGTCTTGACGTAGGTATACCCGAGCGTCACGCCGTGCTCTCGCTGGGCGAGCTGGTGGAAGTGGCGGCCGTTGAACCCGCCATAGCGCTCCCGATACAGCCGCAGGATGCGTTGCACCTCGCCGAACGGGGCCCGCCGGGGCGAGGGCCGGCCGTAGCGATGATCCAGCAACCCGTCGTAGCCGCGGCGCTCGAACCGCGCCCGCCACCGGCGCACACTGCGGGGACTACAGCCGATGATCTCGGCGGCCTGGATCCAGCTGATCGCCCCACTCATCGCGCGCAGCACGACCTCCCGAATCGTCATCGCCCGCTCCACTGCCACCCGGGGGAAGAGCATGGTCGACCTCCCGGTCCACCATGTGCCCCCACCCCGCGGCCGCTAGAGCGGACAGATCACTTGTTCTCGGGAGCGGACACATAGTGTGCTCCCTACAAGAAGTCCTGCGCCGGCTTGACAGCCCACGCCGCCACGAGTACCTTGCCCGTCGTCACGGCCCACACCGTTTGAAGTTCCCGTTTCTTCCCAACGAGAAGAGAAAGGGGACCCGCCATGATTCCCGCCGGGTTCGACTACCACGCCCCTGCCACCATCGGGGAGGCCACCGCGCTCTTGTCCCGGCTGGGGGACGACGCCAAGGTGCTCTCCGGTGGCCAGAGTCTCATCCCGCTCCTGAAGCTCCGCCTCGCAAGCCCACGGCATCTCGTGGATATCAACCGGATCCCGGGTCTCGCCTACGTCAAGGAGGCGGACGGGGCTCTCCGCATCGGCGCCCTCGCGCGCGAGGTGGATCTGGACGAGTCCGACGTGGTGCGAGCACGCTATCCGCTCTTGGCGGATGCGACCCGCGTGATCGCCGATCCGCTGGTACGGAACCTCGCCACCGTCGCGGGTAACCTTGCCCACGGCGACCCCGCGAATGATCATCCGGCGGTCATGCTGGCGCTGGGGGCGGAGATCACGGCCACCGGTCCCTTCGGCGCGCGGCGCATTCCCATCGGCAGCTTCTTCAAGGGTCCGTTCGAGACCGCGCTCAAGCCCGATGAGCTCTTGACCGAGATTCGCGCGCCGGCTCCGCCGCCGCGCAGTGGCGGGGCGTACGTCAAGCTGGAGCGTAAGGTCGGCGACTTCGCCACCGCGGCGGTGGCGGCCCAGATCACCCTCGCCGGCGACGGCACGGTGGCCGACATCGGCATCGCGCTCACCAACGTGGGGCTGACGCCGATCAAGGCGGACAAGGCGGAGGCCGCGCTGAGAGGCAGACGGCCCGACGACGCCGCGATCAAGGAGGCCGCGCAGCTGGCCGCCGATGCAGCCCGGCCGGAGCCCGATCTGCGCGGCTCGGCCGAATACAAGAAGGATGTCGTCCGGGTCCTGACGGCCCGCGCGCTGCGGAAGGCGATCGAGCGCGCCGGCGGAGGCAAGTGACGCCATGAACGTCCAGGTCACGATCAACGGCGAGAAGCTCTCCGCCGACGTGGAGCCGCGACTGCTCCTCGTCCACCTCATCCGGGAAGTCTTCCGGCTCACCGGCACGCACATCGGCTGCGACACCACGCATTGCGGCGCGTGCGCGGTGTTGCTCGACGGCCGGCCGGTGAAGTCCTGCACGATGTTCGCCGTGCAGGCCCACAACCGCGACATCCAGACGGTGGAAGGGCTCGAGCAGAACGGCGCGCTGCATCCTCTGCAGGAAGGCTTCATCGCGGAGCATGGGCTCCAGTGCGGTTACTGCACCCCGGGCATGCTCATGACGAGCAAGGCCTTTCTGGACAAGCACCCGTCGCCCTCCGAGGACGAGATCCGCTGGGCGATCTCCGGCAATCTCTGCCGCTGCACCGGGTACGTGAACATTGTCAAGGCCGTGCAGCACGCGGCGGCCCAGCTCAGGGCGGCGGCGCCCGCGGGAGGGACGCGATGACCACGATGAGGACCACTCCCGAAGTCGGCGGCATGGGGCACTCGATCAAGAGAAAAGAGGATCCGCGCTTCATCCGGGGCAAGGGCACCTACGTGGACGACGTGGTGCTGCCCGGCATGCTCTATCTCGACATCGTGCGGAGCCCCCACGCCCACGCCAAGATCGTGAAGATCGACACCGCGAAGGCCACGGCGGTGCCGGGCGTGCTCGCCGTGATCACCGGCGCGGATCTCGCCAAGTACAACCTCCACTGGATGCCCACGCTCATGTCGGACACCCAGATGGTGCTGCCCGTCGAGAAGGTGATGTACCAGGCGCAGGAGGTGGCGGCGGTGCTCGCCACCACGCGCTACGCCGCCGCCGACGGCGCCGCCGCGGTGGACGTGGAGTACGAGCCGTTGCCCGCGGTGGTGAGCCCGCAGAAGGCGCTCGAGCCGGGCGCCCCGGTGCTCCGCACCGACAAGAAGGACAAGAAGGACAATCACATCTGGCACTGGGAGTGGGGCGACCGCGCCGCGACCGATCGCGCCTTCGCCGAGGCGGACGTGACGGTCAAGGAGCAGATCTACATCCCCCGCATCCACGTGGCGTCCATCGAGACCTGCGGCTGCGTGGCGCATTTCGACAAGGTCAACGACAAGCTCACGGTCTGGATGACCACCCAGGCGCCCCACGCGATCCGAACCGTCTTCGCCCTCGTCGCGGGCCACGTGGGCCTCGCCGAGCACAAGATCCGCATCATCTCCCCCGACATCGGGGGCGGGTTCGGCGGCAAGGTGCCGGTCTATCCCGGCTACGTGATCGCGGTGGCGGCGTCGGTTCTCACCGGCAAGCCCGTGAAGTGGATCGAGGACCGCATGGAGAATCTCCAGGCGGATTCCTTCGCCCGCGACTACCACATCACCGCGGAGCTGGCCGCCAAGAAGGACGGCACCCTCACCGCCCTCCGGATCAAGACCTTGGCCGATCACGGCTACACGGATGCCGCCGCCAACCCGTCCAAGTTCCCGGCGGGGCTCTTCCACGTCTGCACCGGCTCCTACGATCTCAAGGCCGCGCACGTGGAGGTCGACGGCGCCTATACCAACAAGCCGCCGGGCGGCATCGCGTACCGCTGCTCGTTCCGCGTCACGGAAGCCGTGCACACCATCGAGAGAATGGTCGACATCATGGCCCATCAGCTCGGCCAGGATCCCGCCGACTTCCGCAAGAAGAACTTCATCAAGCCGGAGCAGTTCCCCTACAAGTCGGCGCTCGGGTGGGAGTACGACAGCGGCAACTACGCGGGGGCGCTCGACAAGGCCATGCAGACGATCGGGTACGCCGAGCTCAAGCGGGAGCAGGCGGAGAAGCGCAAGCGCGGCGAGCTGATGGGCATCGGAATCTCGAGCTTCACCGAGATCGTGGGGGCCGGCCCCTCCAAGCACTTCGACATCCTCGGCCTCAAGATGTTCGACTCCTGCGAGATCCGCGTGCATCCCACCGGCAAGGCCATCGCGCGCTTCGGCACCAAGTCGCAGGGCCAGGGGCACGAGACCACCTACGCCCAGATCCTCGCCGAGGAGCTGGGCATCCCCGCCAAGGACATCCAGATCGAGGAAGGCGACACCGACACCGCGCCCTACGGGCTCGGCACCTACGCGAGCCGCTCCACGCCGGTCGCGGGCGCCGCCGCCGCGATCGCCGCGCGGAAGGTCCTCGACAAGGCGCGCAAGCTCGCGGCCCATCTCCTGGAGGTCGCGCCGGAGGACCTCGTCTACGAGCCGGGCAAGTTCTCGGTGAAGGGCGCGCCCAACCGTTCGAAGACCATCCAGGACTGCGCGTTCGCCGCCTATACCAATCACCCGCAGGGCATGGAGGCGGGGCTGGAGGCGGTGTCGTACTACGACCCGCCCAACCTCACCTACCCGTTCGGTAGCTACATCTGCGTCGTGGACATCGACAAGGGCACGGGCGAGGTGAAGGTGCGCCGCTTCGTCGCCATCGACGACTGCGGCAACATCATCAATCCCATGATCGTCCAGGGCCAGGTGCACGGCGGCCTCACCATGGGGCTGGCACCCGCGCTGCTCGAGGAGATCTCCTACGACGAGCACGGCAACGTGCAAGGGGGAAGCTTCATCGACTACCTGCTCCCGACGGCAGTGGAGACACCCAAATGGGAGACCGGCCACACCATCACGCCCTCCCCGCACCATCCCATCGGCGCCAAGGGCATCGGCGAGTCGGCCACCGTCGGCGCGCCCGCCGCCATCGCCAACGCGGTGGTGGACGCGCTCTGGCATCTGGGCGTCCGGCACGTGGACATCCCCATCACCCCGCCCAAGGTCTGGAAGCTCCTCCGGGAGAAGGGCGTCACCGAGTAACCCCTATGTCTGAGCCCGATCTTCTTGCGCTCGCCGCGGCGCTACGGCAGCAGGGCGAGGCCTTCGCCCTCGCCACCGTGGTGCGCTGCGAGCGGCCGACCTCGGCCAAGCCGGGCGCCAAGGCGCTGATCCGCGCCGACGGCACCATGCTCGGCTGGGTCGGCGGCGCCTGCGCGGAGCCCATCGTGCTGCGCGAGGCGGCGGCAGCGCTGCACGACGGTGAGCCGCGCCTCGTCAGCCTCGTGGGCGAGCACGGCCGGCCCGCCGGCCGCGCCGAGGGGATCCGCGAGCACCCGATGACGTGCCACAGCGGCGGCACGCTGGAGATCTACGTGGAGCCCTATCTTCCCAAGCCCCTGCTCGTGCTGGTCGGCCACGGGCCCGTGGTGGAGACGCTCGTCGCCCTCGGCCGCGCGGTGGACTACACCGTGGAGACCGTGGCCGCCGACGCCGGGGCGGCCGCCCTGGACCGCCTGGCCCTCACCGACCGCGCCGCCGTGGTGATCGCCACCCACGGCGAAGTGGACGAGGCGATGCTGGAGCGCGTCCTCGGCACCGGCGCGGGCTACGTCAGCCTGGTGGCCAGCCGCAAGCGCGCGGCCGCCGTCCTGGCGACGCTCCGCGAGCGGGGCGTGCCCATGGAGCGCCTGGGCCGGCTCAAGGCGCCCGCCGGGCTCGACATCGGCGCGGTGACGCCGACGGAGATCGCGGTGAGCATTCTCGCCGAGATCATCCAGCTCCGGCGCAGCGGCAAGGCGCCGGCGGCGGATGCCATGCCGCGCCTCGCCGTGATCGCTGCCCCGTCCTCGGCGCCGGCTGAAGGAGACGACGCCATCGATCCCGTGTGCGGGATGCGGGTCCGCGTGGCCACCGCCCGCCATCGCTCCGAGGCGGGCGGGCGCCCGGTGTACTTCTGCTGCGGTGGCTGCAAGGCGAAGTTCGACGCGGCGCCCGAGCGCTACGCGCTCCGCTGACCGCCAGCCCTGGTCATCCCGTCCACCGGACCGTGACGCCGAGCGCGCGCATCAGCAGCACCGCCCACCCGTTGTCCCAGACACGCCCGATCGCCAGCTCCATCTGAAGGAATCCGAGCGGCGTCAAGCGGCCCAGCCAGGGTTTCAGCGCCCCTCCGGCCTCGCGTGAGAGCGCGCGGGCGACGTGCACGGCGAGGGGCAGCGAGATCAGCGTGAACACCCGCGTGAAGTCCGCGCTGCTCCCTGCGATCGCGCAGCAGATACCGGCGAGCGCGAGCAGCCGCGTCCGCCGCCGGGCCCAGACGTACGCGATCACGGGGATCCAGAACCAGGAGAACGACAGCCACAGCATGGTCACCGGGCGCGCGACGTTGTTGCGGAGAAGGCTTTCCAGCCACTGGCCGACCCATGCGGCGCGGGGCGAGCCCGCGAGGCCGAGCTCCGCCAGATAGAGCTGCGCCATCCCCGCCCCTGCGGCCCAGCCGGCGAGCACCGCGAGCAGCCACGCGCGGGCGGGCCGATGCATCGCGGCATGCACGGCGAGGATCACCGTCGCCTGCTCCGGATGCGCGAGGGTCATGGCCATCGCGAGGACGGCGATGACCGCAGGGTGCCGAGCCAGGAGCAGGAGAAAGTAGGATCCGACCAGATAGGGGTCGGACTTCCCCAGCCAGAACGCGAGCACGTGGAGCAGGGGCGAGAGCGCGAGCAGACGGAAGAAGGCCCATCGCTCGTCGGGCTCGGCGATCGCGCGGTGGCCATAGACGAGCACGGCGGCCACCGCGGCGAGCGCGGCCGCGATCGCCAGCGCCTGGACCCGGTGGGGAGAGACGGCGCCCACGAGATATCCCACGAAGACATTCGCGACGGACGAGTGGATGTAGCGGTCGGACGGATCGCCGAGGAGACGGAACGGCTCGGCGTAGAGAGCGGCCAGCGCGTCGACGTCGACGAAGCGCGGCCCGGTGACGAGCAGGATCGCGGCGAAGAGCACCGCGCCGCGGCGCGTGGCCGCGCCGCCGCGATCCATCGCGCCCGTCTCCGTCGGCGCGGTGGGCGCGCCGGCCTAGTTGCCGGCGCGCTCCGCAAGCGGCGCGTAGTCCGCGACGCCGCCGTGGCCGCCCGCGAACTTCTCCGGCGTGATCCCCGCCTTCTTCACGCCGGCCACGAGCCCGAGCTGCAGGGGCGTGAGCTGCGCCGGCAGGGGCGGACCCGGACTCCAGAGGTCGGTGACATAGCCCAGGCGCGCCGAGGGCACGTAGCCAATCAGCATGGACTCCACGTGCGGGGTGTTGGGAACCATGTACGCCTGCACCTCCCGCGCGCCGTCGGAGAGCGCCCACTTGTCCGCGACTTCCACGATGGGCGTTCCAGCGAGGTCCTTGGCGGTGAGGTCGGGGTTGCGGATGTACGGCGCCGCGAGCACTCGGCGGAAGTGGGCGCCGGCGCCCTGGCCCACCACGATGGTGGCGCCCTCCGCGGCGTATGCACGGATCCCGCCCGCATGATCCATGTGGTGATGGGTCAGAACCAGGTACTTGACCGGCTTGCGGAGATACTTCGCCCGAACCGCGCTGAGCACCATGTTGGATTGCCGGTCGCTCACCGGCGCATCGAACACGACCACGTAGTCCTTCATCTCCACGACCAGGCTGTGGTGCGTGCCGCCCGCCGCGTGACTCACCCCGGGGGCCAGCTCGACGAGCCGGAGGCTCTGGGTGACGCGGGCGTCGAAGCTCGGATTCTCGGAGTCGAGGTACGCCCCGATGAACTGCCGCCGCAATACCCACTGATACGGCACGTCGGCGGTGGCGGGACGCGCCGCGCCCGCGCGGAAGGCATCAGGAATCGCGAGCTGGCCGGTGCCGATCGGGATGTTCTTCTTGAGGTCGGCGATCTTCGTCTCCATCACGAGGCGCCCACCCAGCTCGTAGCGCTGGGTCGTGGCCACCCGGATTCCGTCCAGCACCTGCCAGTCGGACAGAACGAGATCGTAGGGGACGTCACCCCAGATGTTGTCGTAGTCGAGCGTGCGGATGCGAGCGGGAAGGCCGGAGGTCCGGTCGAACATCACGGTGTAGAGCGTGTCCGCCGTCTGGTACCCCACCGCCGGGTAGGAGGTGCTCCCCACCACGATGTCGCCCAGCTGGGCGACGCGGTCGGGGTTCTTCTGCATCTCGAGCAGGAGGAGCGGTGAGCTCCGGCGCGCCTCGCGCTGGAACGTGGCCACACGCAGGCTCGACATCGTGTGCGCGGGCGGGTTCGAGTCGAGGCTCTGCTTGTTGCGCCCGGAGCTGTCGATGCCCGCGACATAGCCGGCCTCGGGCGTCACGATCTCGGTGTACGTGAACGAGCGCGGGGACGGATACGCGTAGTTCCGCACCCAGTCGACTCTCATGGCGCCGGACGCCATATCGGCGGCGGATGTGAAGGTGGATTCGTTAGCGAAGCGCGCCTCGCCGCCGGGGGCCAGCGACTGCTCGGGATCCCACTGGCGCACGGTGCCCTTGACCGCCAGCGTCTTCACGCCGGTGAGCGCGTTGACGCCCCCCATCCCATCGATGCCGAGGCCGATCAGCGCCTGCCCCCTCTGCGGGGACGTCGCGCAGGACGCCACGACGAGGAGCACCGTGAAGAGCCGGCCGAGTCGTCGCATCGCGTGTGTCCTCCTGTGGGGGAGTGAAGGGAGCGGTCGGTGCCCGCACCCTACGGGTGAGGGTTGCCGATGTCAAGACAGCCCGCTAGAGTGAGCACGATGCCCGATTCCGACGCCGCGGCCGGCACCGACTACAAGGCGCTGGTGCAGGAGGATCGCATTCACGCCTCGCTCTACACCGATCCCCGCATCTTCACGGAGGAGATGGAGCGCATCTTCCACCGCGGCTGGGTGTTCGTGGGGCACGAGAGCGAGATCCCCCGCCCCGGCGATTTCGTCACCCGCCACATCGGCACCGAGCCGGTCATCCTCGTGCGCGGCGCCGACGGGGCGGCGGCGATGCTCGTCAACCGCTGCATGCACCGCGGCACCATGCTCTGCCCCGCCGACCGCGGGAACGCCCGCACGTTCACCTGCCCCTATCACGGCTGGACCTACGATGTCGGCGGCGCCCTCCTCGGCGTCCCCTATCCCGGCGGCTACGCGGGCCCCGACAAGGGGGCGCATGGCCTCACCCGCGTCCCCCGGATTGCCGCCTATCGCGGGTTCGTCTTCGCCAGCCTGAGCCCGACCGGCATCTCGCTCGCCGAGCATCTCGGCGCGGCGACGCGGCTCATCGATCGCTCCTGCGACCTGGCCCCCGAGGGCGAGGTGGAGCTCTCCGCGGGATGGGTACGGCACCGCTGCGCGGCGAACTGGAAGATGCTGCCCGAGAACGACAGCGACGGCTATCACCTGGGCTTCGTCCACCTCGCGCTGTTCCGGACCGTGCAGATGCAGTACCAGCGGGTCGTGGGCCCCGAGCATGCGATCAAGGCGGTGGTGCGCGACTGGGGCGGCGGGCACATCGAGATCGACTGGTC
>DASTYT010000135.1 GCA_035764725.1 Candidatus Methylomirabilota bacterium
AGGTGAACGGGCCGGACATCGTGCTGGAGCGGCCCACGCGCTACGGGCTGGGCTTTCAGCTCACCATGCCCGAGCGGCGGCTCGGCCCCGGGCCGCGCGCCTTCGGGCACTTCGGCGCGGGCGGGTCGCTCGGCTTCGCGGATCCCGACGCGCGCGTGGCCATCGGCTACGCGATGAACCAGGGGCGCCCGGGCTGGCAGCACCGGCACGTGCGCGAGCTGATCGATCTGGTGTACGCCGCGCTCTGAAGTTCCGCTCTGAGGCTCGGGCCGCGGGCCCGCCGGCGGCTCAGCGAGTCGCCTCGACGTTTCCGCGGAAACGCGGCCCGGCTGCAGGCTCGACCGGCCGCAGGACGTCGATCGCCCAGCCGAGATCCAGGCGCTCGCCCAGCCAGAGGGGGAGCCCGGTTCGCGCGGTGATGCGCAGGCCCGCCTCGGCGTGCCGCGCGCGCAGCGCCGCCACGGGCGCGTCGCCGAGGGCCGGCGGAACCGGCGCTTCAGGCAAGGGCTCGCCGTCCGGGCGATGAAAGTGTAGCGTCTCGTCCGGCGCGCGCGCGATCTGGAAGCCCTCCTCGTGCACGGCGCGGTGGTGTCGGCGGCAGAGGAGGGCCAGGTTGGACAGCGTGGTGGGGCCTCCGCGGGCCCAGTGCTGGATGTGATGCCCTTCCGTGAAGCGGCTGCCGCAACCGGGGAAGCGGCAACCCTGATCTCGGGCCTGTAAGGCCCGTCGCAGGGCAGGCGGAATGGTGCGACTACGGGCCGCGACCTCCACGATGCGCCCTGCGTCGTCGTGGCGCATCACTGTGCGGCTGGCGTCACAGGCTAGGCGCGCCGACGTTTCCGCGGAAACGTGCGTACCGTCCTCGAGCACGGACTGACCGGGCTGGTCGGGGTCGGCGAGCACAGGGGCGTCGACATGGACGACCACCTGGTAGCGGTCGGCGGCGGTGGTGGGCTCGAGGCCGTGCTTCAGGCCATGCTCTAGGGCGGTGGCGGCGAGGAGCGCCAGGGCGTCGGCGCGCTGCTGGGCCGGTGTGGGCGGGTCGCCGAGCGGGTCGCGCGGGCCGCTGAACGTGACAGTAAAACCACCTTGGTAGAGGGCCTCGCGCGCGGCGTCCAAGGCCTTGACGAACAGCGCGCCCACCTCGGGCTCGAGCCGGCCGCGGAGCACTACCGTGCCGTCGTCGTCGTGGAAGACGTGCAGGGCGCGGTTCTGATGGCGGAGCTTCGCTTCGCGAGCCTCCGCCTGCCGGTCCACTCGTCGCCAGCCGCGCACGATGCGCTCGACGTGGGAGGCAGTGCCCGCGCGGCCCACGCCAAGGAGGCGCTCCTCCGTCTCCGGCGTGGCCACCCGGGTGAGCGCGCGCACCTTGGCGTAGGAGAGCTCGCCGCGCGCGAGCGCCGCGGCCAGTCGCGGCAGCGCCGGGAGGGCGCGCGCCACCCGCACGCGCTCGCGGGCGGCACCGAGATTCATCCCCACGCGCCAGGCCAGCCACTCGGCGCAGGAGCGGAAGCCCGTGTTCCAGCCTCCGCGGGTGTCGAACTCCCGAATGAGATCGAGCAGCCGCGCCGTGGCGGCATCGAGATGGGCGGCGAGCTCGGCGATCTCGTCGCCCAGGCGCTCCAGCTCGGCGACGCGCGGGTGGGTGGGGACCACGGTGGGCATCGGCGCGCGTGACATGGTCGCGGTGATCGGCATGGCGTCTCCTCCTGCTGCGCCGACTCTACACCGCGGTTTTCGCGCGACCTGGGAGCCTGCACGGCGCGCGATCGGCGCGAAGGAGCAGATTTTCGATGGCCGCCTGCGCGATGGTGCGCCCGTGAGGCGCCGTGCCGCGCTGACGGGCCGCCTTCGCGACGTCGTCGACCCGGTGGCGCGGGCCGCTCGGGAGGCCGTCAAGACGTATCTGTTCTGATACGTCGCCCGACGGGGGTGCTATCGTAGCAGTTCAGCATGACGTGCACCGGCTGTCGCTTCGAGGCTCCGCCCGACTTCGCCTTCTGCCCCCGCTGCGGACAGAAGCTGGCCGCCGCCGCCGCCCCGCCGCCCGCTCCCACGCCCGAGGCCGACCGCCGCCAGGTCACCGTCCTCTTCGCGGACCTTTCCGGGTTCACGGCGCTCTCCGAGCGGCTCGATCCCGAGGAGGTGCGTGAGTTCCAGAACGCGCTCTTCGCGACCATGGCGCAGGCTATACAAGTCATGGACGGCTTCGTGGAGAAGTTCGTGGGTGACGCCGTCATGGCGGTCTTCGGCGCGCCGGTCGCGCACGAGGACGATCCCCAGCGTGCCGTCACCGCCGCGCTCGACATGCTCACGCGCGGCGCGGCACTGAGCCGGCAGTGGGAGCGGCGCCTGGGCCAGCCGGTGTCCCTGCACGTGGGGGTGCACACCGGTCCCGTGGTCGCGGGCAGCCTGGGCGGCGGCGCGGGCGCGGGGGGCGCGTACGCCGTGACGGGCGACACCGTCAACACCACCGCGCGCCTGCTCTCCGCAGCGCCGGCGGACACCATCCTCGTCTCCGATACGACCTACGCGCTCACGCGGCACCACTTCGCCTTCGAACCGGCGGATCCGGTCGCCGCGAAGGGCAAGGCCGAGCCCATCGTCGTGCACCGCCTGATGGGGGCGCTCGCCGACCCGACCTCCTCCCGCGGCCTGAGCGCGCTGGGCCTGGCCGCACCGCTGGTGGGACGCGCGGGCGAGCTCGCGCAGCTCGAGGGCGCTTTCGCGCGGATGCGCGAAGGCCGCGCGCAGGTGGTCAGCGTGGTGGGCGAGGCGGGCACGGGCAAGTCCCGGCTGATCGCGGAGCTCTTCGCGCGCCTCGGCGCGAGCGGCCGCCTGGACGGCGTGGTGCAGCGGCGCGCGGCCTG
Organism: Candidatus Methylomirabilota bacterium; assembly: GCA_035764725.1. Lineage (NCBI taxonomy): Bacteria > Methylomirabilota (SeqCode) > Candidatus Methylomirabilota bacterium. The sequence goes on from DASTYT010000135.1 coordinate 2,871, forward strand.
CTCCTCGCTGGGTGAACCGACCTACGGCGTGTTCGGCGCGCTTTTCCGCGACGCCTACCGTGTCGAGTCGGGGGACTCCCTGGACGTGGCCCGCGAGAAGCTCGTCACCGGGCTGCGGGCGCTAGGCGCGCGCGACGAGGAGGCGGAGGCCGTCGCGCCGGTGCTGAGCTATGTGCTGGGCGTGGAGGAAGCGAAGCCGCGCGACGTGGAGCCCGAGCAGCTCCAGCGCCAGATCGCCCTGGCCGCGCGCACGCTGCTCGAGCGGCGCCTGTCCCAGGAGCCGCTGCTGCTCTTGATCGAGGACCTCCACTGGGCGGACACGGCTTCCGTGGATCTTCTGCGCAATGCGGCGGATCAACTTGCGGACCGGCCGCTCATGTTCCTGCTGACGCATCGGCCCGAGGCCAAGCCTCCGATGGTGGCGCGCGCCGAGCAAACGATCATCCGCCTGGGGCCGCTCTCCGCGTCGGATACCCGGGCAATGGTGGACGGCCTCTTCGGCGAGGCGATCGGCGACCCCCTGGGGCAGATCGGTGACATCGTGGTGAGCCGCGCGGGCGGCAATCCGTTCTTTGTGGAAGAGATCGTCCGCATGCTGGTGGCGCGCGGCGTCCTCGTGCGCGAGGGCGATCGCTGGGCCAGCCCCGCCTCGTACCAGGAGGTGGACGTGCCACCCACGCTCCAGGGGCTTCTCCTCTCGCGGATCGACAAGCTCGGCGTCGAGGAACGGCGTCTCCTGCAGGAGGCCGCCGTGCTGGGGGTGGACTTCGACGAGCCGCTGCTGCGCGCGGTGGCGGCCGCGCCGGGGGACGCGCTCGGGCGCCTCGTGGAGGCCGATCTCCTCCAGCCGGCGGGGCGCGGGCGGGAGGGCGCGCGATTCCGCTTCACCCACGCGCTCGTGCACGATGTCGTGTACCAGAACCTCCTGCTCGCGCGGCGCACGGAGATGCACGAGCGGGTGGCGCGCGCGGTGGAGCAGGCGGCGGGCCCCCACCCGGAGCGCTTGAGCGACCTCGAGGCGCTGGGGCATCACTGGAGCCTCAGCGCCGACAAGGCCCGGGGCGCGCGCTATCTGCTCGCCGCGGGTGACTGGGCGCGGGGCGTCTACGCGAACGACGACGCGATCCGTCACTACGACCGCGCGCGGCGCATCCTCGCCGACTGCCCCGGCGGCGAGGCGGACACACTCGCCGCCCGCGAGCGGCTGGGCGATCTGCTGGGCCTCACCGGCCGGCGCGACGACGCGCTCGGGCACTACGAGGTGGTGCGCGCGGCGGCGGAAGCGGGGAGCGACGGCGCGGCCGCCGCCCGTCTGCACCGGAAGATCGGCGGGCTGCACTGGGACGCGGGGGATCGTGAGCGCGCGGGAGCCTGCTTCGCCGCCGGCCTGGAGCGCCTCGGCGCGGCCGGCGATGCCATCGAGCGGGCGCATCTCTTCCAGGAGATGGGCCGGCTGGCCTTTCGCGGCGGGGACAATGCCGCCGCCATCGAGTGGGCGGAAAGGGCGCTGGCCGAGGCCACCGGCGAGTCCGCGTCCGCCGGCGCCGGCGTGGCGGCCCCGGGCGAGGCCGAGCGCGCCCGCGAGGCCGCCGTGGTGCGCGTGCACGCCTATAACACCCTGGGCGTGGCGCTCGCGCGCACTGGCCGCCCCACCGAGGCAGTCGAGCAGATCGAGCGCAGCGTCGCGCTCGCCGAGGCGCGCGATCTCCTTCAGGCCGCCTGTCGCGGCTACACGAACTTGAGCGTGCTCTATGCCTCGCTCGACCCGCCGCGCAGCATCGAGACGTGCCGGCGCGGCCTCGCCATGGCCAAGCGGGTGGGCGACCTCGGCTTCCAGTCGCGGCTCTACGCCAACCTCGCCGTGGCGTACTGCGCGCTCACCGACCGCTGCGAGGCCGAGGGCGTCGAGGCTGCCCAGGCCGCGGTGGCGCTCGACCGGCGCCTCGGCCTCATCGACCACCTCGCGGTGCCGCTCATCGTGCTGGGCCAGATCGAGCAATGCCACGGCGACCACACGGCTGCCTTCGCGTGCTATGAGGAGGCGCTGGGTCTGGCCGAACAAGCGGGAGAGCCCCAGCTCCTCTTCCCCTGCTACGATGGTCTTGCCACGCTGTATCTCGACACCGGCGACGTGGCCACGGCCGAGTGCTATCTCGCCAAGGCTCAGGCGGTGTGCGAGCGCGCCGGCGTGGAGCCCGATGCGCTGATGGTGCTGCCATTTCTCTGCTGACCACTTCATGGAGGATTTCCGCATGACGACCGAGACCCGCCCGCCCGTAGCCCCCGGCGAGGCCGCGCCCGACTTCTCGCTCCCCGCCATCGACGGCTCGAAGGACGTCACCCTCGCGGACTATCGGGGCAAGAGCCCGGTGTTTCTTGCGCTGCTCCTGGGCCTCTGGTGTCCCTTCTGCCGGCGGCAGATCGTGCGCCTCGGCACGACCGAGGCCAAGCTCAGGGCCGAGGGCGTGGAAACGGTGTGCGTGGTCGCCACGCCGCCGGAGAACGCGCGCCTCTACTTCAAGTTCCGCCCGTCCAAGCTGCGCCTGGGCGCCGACCCGGGGCTCACCACGCATCGCGCGTTTCGCGTGCCCAAGCCCGACGCCGGGCCCGAGTTCTTCAAGGCGATGGAGTCCGTCCTCATCAACCCGGAGAGCGCGCTGCCGAAGCCGCTTCCCGTGATGGAGGCGGCAGGGGCGATCAGCAAGCTGGACGGGCACGTGAACTCGCCGGCCGACCAGGCGGACATGGAGCGCCAGTTCCCCCAGCTCAAAGCGCGGTACCTGATCGATCGCGACGGCGTCGTGCGGTGGGCGAGCATCGAGTGCGCCAACGGCCTCGCCGACCTGGGGTCGTTCCCCTCGGACGAGGAGATCCTGGCCGCCGCGCGCGCCCTGCCGCGCTAGGCGGCTACGTCACTTGCCTTCCGCGGCCACCGCGCCAGGAAACCGCGCTGCGTAGTACGCCAGCGTGTCGAGCTCTTCCGGCGTGACCTGGCTCACCGCCTCGCCCATCGCCATCGTGTAGCCCGGCCGCTGGCCCGACTTGAAGCCGCGCAGGCTCATCTGCAGATAGTCCTCGCGCTGGCCGGCGATGCGCGGGACCTGCTGGCCGCCGGCGAAGTCGGCGCCGTGGCAGAAGAGGCACTTGTGCTGCCGGGCCAGCTCGGCGCCCTTTTTCATGCGCGCCGGGTCGGGCGGTGTGGCCGGCGGCGGGGCCGGCACCGGCGGCAGCGTGGCGATGACGTTGGCGAAGCCCTGCATGTCGGCGTCGCTCATTCCCTTGGCGACCGCCGTCATCGCCTCGTTGTTGCGCCGGCCCTCGCGGAAGAGGAACAGCTGCGTGATCGCGTAGAACATATGCTGGCCGGCCAGCGCCGGCGTGTTGGGCATGTCGCTGCGGCCGTTGGCGCCGTGGCAGGCCGCGCAGAGCGTGGCGAAGCGCTGCGCGTAGGGGTTCGGATCGGGAGAGGGGCTGGCCGGCTTGCCCCCGCGCGGCTTGGCCTGGGCCCCGGCCGGTGAGGCCAGGGCCAACAGGGCCGCCGCGAAGACTGCAAGGCCGGCCAGCCCCCTCATTTATTCAGTCGTACTTACTTGCCGCTGTAGCTGATGCGATAGATCGCTCCGGCGTGGTCGTCGCTCACCAGGAGCGAGCCATCCTTCATCACCAGGAAGTCCACCGGCCGGCCGAGGTAGGTGTTGTTCTCGACGAAGCCGGTCATGAACGGCTCGACCTTCGCGCCGCCCTTGCCGTCTGGCCACGCCACGTAGACGCCGTTGTACTTCTTGGTGCGGTTCCACGGGCCGTGGATGGCGATGAACATCGCGCCCTGATACTTGGCCGGGAACATCTTGCCCGTGTAGAACTTCAGCCCCAGCGAGCCGGCGTGCGGCCCCAGGAGCGCCGCGGGCTTCTGGAAGTCGTCGCACGACTTGCCCCAGCCGAACTCCGGATCAGGAATGTTGCCCTGGTGGCAGAACGGGTAGCCGAAGTGCTGCTTGCCGGGCTTGGTGACCACGTTCAGCTCGTCGTTGGGCAACTCCTCGCTGAACCAGTCGCGCCCGTTGTCGGTGAACCAGAGGTTGCCCGTCTTGGGGTCGAAGTCGAAGCCCACCGTGTTGCGCACGCCCGAGGCGATGGTCTCCACGTTCGACCCGTCGAGGTTCATGCTGAAGATCTTGGCCCACGGGCCCGGATCGCAGAGGTTGCACGGGGCGCCGACGGCGTAATAGAGCTTGTCGCCCCTGATGCGCAGGTACTTCCAGCTGTGGTCGGTGCCGCCGGGCAGCTTGTCGTAGATGACCGTGGGCTCGCCGAGCTTGTCGAGGTTCGACTCGACGTTGTCGTAGCGCATGATCTTGGTGTTCGTGGCCAGGTAGAGACTGCCCTTGTGGATCTCGATGCCGGTGGCCAGCGGCATGTTATCGATGATGACCTTGGCCTCGTGCTTGCCGCTCTCGGGGATCACGTACACCTTGTTGGCGACGAATAGCGAGCTGACGAAGATGTTGTTCTTCTCGCCCTGGCGGAGGCCGCGCGCGTCGAGCACGCCCGAGGCCCAGACCTCGGCCTTGAAGCCCGGCGGCAGCTTGAACTTCTTGACCGGCAGCTGATCGGCCGGCGTCGGCACCGGGAAGGCCGGCACCGGCGCCATCTTCATGGCTTCATCGGTCTTCGGGCGGCCCTTGGCCCAGCCGGGCTCGTCCTGAGCCGACGCGGTGCCCAGCGCACACAACACGGCCAGCGTGATCAGCGAGACGACGCGCATGGTTCGTGGCACGGTGTGTCTCCTCCCTTGGGTGGTATGTGACGAGGCAAAAGGGCGAAGGCGGCGCTATCGCCGTCAGGGGGGCTTCTCGATTCTTCGACCCACGTCGAACCCTCAGATCCCATCTCGTGGCCCTTCAGTGGCTGCCATAGGCACAGCGCACATGACCGGCCGCGCGTGTCGTGGGCACTGCGGCGGCTGCCCCGGATGCTAGGCGATCAGACCCGCACCGTCAACTGTGCATGCTGGGCACGTTGACGGCGCGGTCAACGTGTAGTCCCAACCGTTAGGTGAGCCCGGCCGGCGGAGCTCTGGCAGAGCGCGCGGCGCAGTGCCATACTCGGGCCTCGCATCGACGCGCAGGCGTAAGACCTACGCACGATCCCGAGGGAGGTTCGCTATGAGCCGAGGATTGCGATCTGGCTTGTTACTGCTGTTGGTCGCCGGCCTGGTGGCCGTGACCGGGCTCGAGGCCCAGGCGCAGACCCCCAAGAAGGGCGGCGTGCTGCGGGTCGCCGTGCTCGGGGATCCGCCCACGCTCGACGCCCACTGGACCACGGCGAACTTCGTCGAGATCATCACCCAGCACATCTACGAGAGCCTCTACACGCTGGACCAGAACTACCAGCCGATTCCCGTCCTAGCCGAGGCGCTCCCCGCGGTGAGCGCGGACGGGCTCACCTACACGATCAAGCTGCGCCAGGGCATCCGGTTCCACAACGGCAAGGAGATGACCAGCGAGGACGTGGTCGCCTCGCTGAAGCGGTGGGGCGGGTACGCCGTCCAGGCCAAGGCCATGTGGGGCTCGGTGGAGGGCGTGCGGGCCGTCGACAAGTCCACGGTGGAGATCAAGCTCAAGGAGAAGTCGGGGATCGTCCTGATCTCCTTGGCCAACGCCAACAACTTCGCCGCCGTCTACCCCAAGGAGATCGCCGAGAAATATCCGACGCCGGCGAAAGTCACCGAGTACATCGGCACCGGGCCCTTCAAGTTCGTCGAGTGGAAGCCGGACGTCCACATCCGGATGGTCCGCTACGACGACTACAAGCCGCGGGCCGAGGCCCCGAACGGCTACGGCGGGCGGAAGGTTGCCTACGTCGACGAGCTCCGGTGGATCCCGATGCCGGACGTGGCCACGCGGGTCGCCGCCCTCGAGTCGGGGGAGGTGGACTTCGCCGACGACCTCCAGGCCGTGGCCTACGAGCGGATCAAGGACAACCCGAAGCTCCGGCCCATCATCGTGCGGCCGTACGCCTGGGCCATGGGGGTCTTCAACAAGAAGGAAGGCCTCATGACCAACGTCAAGCTCCGCCAGGCGGTGCAGGCGGCCATCGACATCGAGCCGGTCATGCGCGCCGCGGTGGGGAACCCGCTCTTCTACCGGCTCGATTCGGCGCTGGCCTTCACGGAGCAGTCGGCCTGGCACTCGAAGGCCGGCGGCGACGCCTACAACCAGCGGAACAAGGACAAGGCCAAGAAGCTCCTGCAGGAGGCGGGCTACAAGGGCGAGCCCGTCCGCGTCCTCACGACCAAGGAGTACGAGTGGATGTACAACGTCGCGCTCGTGACCAAGCAGCAGCTCGAAGACGTTGGGATGACCATCGACCTCCAGGTGGTGGACTGGGCGACCCTCGTCCAGCGGCGGAACAACGAGAAGATGTACGACATCTTCACCACGGGCATGACGCTGGTGCCGGACCCGACCCAGCACCCTTACCTCCGCTGCGACTGGCCCGGCTGGACCTGCGACGAGGCCATCACCAGCCGCATGGACGCGATCCGCAAGGAGCCCGACCCGGCGAAGCGCAAGGCGCTCTGGGAGGAAGTCCACCGGACCTTCTACGAGCGGGTCCCCGTGATCCGCTACGGCGACCTCTTCGGACTTCGCGCGATGCAGGCCTCCGTCAAGGGCTTCAACGAGAAGATGGCCTTCCCGCGCTTCTACAACGTGTGGCTGGAGAAATAGCGCAAACCGGCGTGTTCCCGGCCTCTGCAGTGAACCTACGGGCCCTGAGCGTGACCCGCGGCGGCCACGCTCAGGGCCCTCGTTCTGCTAACGGAAGGTTTACTTCGTCTTCGCCTGGCTGGCGGGATTCGGTGGCGGCGTCGTGGGCTTGGTACCCACCTTCCCGCCGCCCGTCGTCACGCCGGCCGGATTGGACGGCCCCGGGCTTGAGAGCTGCTGGGTCGCCGCAGCAGGGCGCTTGCCGCTGTTGGGCGTCGTTGTGGCGCTGCCCTTGCCGGCGCCCGTGGTCGGAGCCTGAGCGACGGCTGCGCTCGCCGAGAGCATCGCGATCGCGAGGGCGAGCGCGAACATCCGAACTGTGGTCATGTCCTGCCTCCTTCTGGCTTGCTATGGCGCCTGTGGGGGCGGTTGATGGCCTGGCGTCGTCGGCACCGTGCCCACGCGGCCCAAGCCCGGGGTGACGCCGCTCGGCGTCGCGTTCTTCGGGGCGGACAGCCGCGCTGTTGCCGTATCGGAGCGATGCACGCTGCCGGGCGCCGTGAGAGCGGTGCCGCGCCCGCCGCCCACGGTGTGGCCGGGGTGACCGACCACCTCGCCCGGATTGCCATGGCCCGCGTTGACCGACGGACCGCCGTTCGCCGACTGGCCGTTGCCGTTTTCTTGCCCCGCGGCGACGCCGTTGCCATTGCCGCCCGCGTTGCCGTTTCCGTTGCCCACGCCCGGGCCGCCGGGGCCGCCCGGGCCACCGACACCACCACCGGCGCCCGCGCCACCGCCTCCACCCGCGCCGCCACCGCCGCCTGCGCCACCACCCCCGCCGCCGCCTCGCGCCAGCGCAGGCCCCGCAGCCATGATCACCACGGCAAGGGCGAGCACGAAGATTCGATACGCTGTCATGCGCTACCTCCCCGTCGGTAGTCGAAGCCGGGCGCCGAGGCTGTCAGTGTCCTGACAGAAATCCCGGCGCCCGAAGGTGGGCCCTTCAGGAGCATCGGATATGCCAGCAGGCCGGGCCCGGTCCGCCGCCTTGTAATCGCGCGTCACACCTTGCCTCGGCCCCAAATGACCCTGGGAATTGGTTTTCCCAGCATGTAGCTTCTTCCGGCACCACTAGGTCAGATTGACGACCTACGTGTACTCGCCGCCATGTCCCCCACTTGACGGTAGTGCCACGGTGACAATAGGATCGACGCCGCAGGGGCCGGGTGCCCGCCCGGGAAACCTGTCGCTGGCGGGGCTGGTTACCTGATGGCCATTCCATGTAGAGCCCAGGGGGAAACGCATGGCACAGCCCGCTCACGGGAAGCCCACTCGTCGTGACTTTCTCAAAGTCGCTGCCGGCGCCGGTGCCGCTGCCGGGATCACCGGCGCGCCCTGGGTCGTCCGCGATGTCCACGCCCAGCAGAAGCCCAAGGTCATCGTGTTCGCGCGCGAGAGCTCGTACGTGAAGAACTTCGACGAGCACTTCCAGAAAGTGCTGATGCCCGCCTACGAGAAGGAAAAGGGCGTCAAGATCGAGTACCAGATCCAGGCGGCCGGCGGCAGCGCCGTGCCCCAGCTCGTCTCCATGGTGGAGAACAAGTCGGGCGCCGATCTCGCCTGGGTGCAGCAGGAGTGGCTCTACCGCGACGCGCTCGTGGATGTCTCCGACATCGCCGAGGAGGTGGGCAAGCAGCAGGGCGGCTGGTACGACGAGATCAAGCGTCTCTCCGTGGACAAGGGCAAGTGGAAGTCCGTCCCCAATGGCAACATCGGCCAGCTCATGGTGTACCGGAAGGACTGGTTCGACGAGGCGGGGATCAAGAAGTTCCCCGACACGTGGGATGAGTTCCTCGAGGCCGGCATCAAGCTCAAGGCCAAGGGCCATCCCTTCGGGATGTCGATGGGCCACGGCTTCGCCGACAACTACTCGTGG
>DASTYT010000136.1 GCA_035764725.1 Candidatus Methylomirabilota bacterium
CGACCACTACCACGCGAGCCTCCGCCGTGTGGCTAGCCGCTACGTCTCGAATCGCGCCGTCGCGGATGAGGTGGTGCAGGAAACTTGGGTGGCCGTGATGGAGGGCATCTGTGCCTTCGAGGGCCGCTCGTCACTCAGGACGTGGATCGTTCGTATTCTCATCAACCATGCCAAGACACGTGCGCTGCGCGAAGGGCGAACGGTGCCGTTCTCCGGCATCGGTGCCGATGTCGTCGCCGGGCCCGAGGCGGTAGTCAACCCGGAGCGTTTCCTCCCGGCGGACCACTCGACCGAGCCCAGCCACAGAGCAGCTCCTCCTCGCGACCTCGGGAGCTCCCCGGAGGGTCGACTCCTCTCTCGTGAGGTGAGGGAGCGACTCCAGAAGGCCATCGACGCGCTGCCGGCGAATCAGCGGATCGTGTTGACCCTTCGGGACGTCGAGGGTTACTCGACCGAGGAGGTGTGCCATGCGCTGGGTATTCGGGAGACGAATGGGCGGGTGCTGCTGCACCGGGCCCGGGCCAGGGTGCGGGCGGCCCTCAGACCATATATGGGAGGCGCGTGAGGCTGGCCCTCGACGCAGCGTCGGGACCCCATGACCTGGACCCAAATCGGGAAGCTACCGCACTTAGCCCTCATGGCGGTCTGGACATGGGGCTCTCGGTGCCTGCCACGGCGCGCATCGGCAGGAAGCCACCGGAGGTACGGGTGTCCGGGCCACCGCTGACGTCAGCGTCCGAGTTGACGGAGGACCCCTGACCAGAGCGCGCGGCCTTCCTCGATCGGAGCGGGGTCGAAGGGCAGCTTGTGGACCGCCGTATTCACCATGACGAGCTTACTCTGGGGATCGACGAAGAGTCGCTGGCCGCGGGCGCCCCAGAGCATGAACATCCGGCGGGCGCCGGGAAGGATCCACGTCTGGTAGCCGTACCCGAAGATCGGGTCCGCCGTTCCCGGGCGCAGATGCGGCTGGTCCGCGCGCACGGAGGTCGCGTCCACGACCCACGACGCGGGAATGAGCTGCCGCCCCTGCCAGTTGCCGTCGTGCGCGAGGAGAAGGCCGAACCGCGCGTAGTCGCGCAGCACGGCGTTCAGCCCCGTGTACGTCGACTCCTGGCCCGCGTTGTCGATGAGCCAGGTGGCGTCGGCTTCAGTCCCGATCTCCTGCCAGATCTTCGATTGAAGGTACTCGGCGACCGGCTGGTCGGTCGCCGCACGCAGCGCTAGACCCAGCACCTGCGTCTCGGTCGACGCGTAGGAGAATCTCGTGCCGGCGGGGGCCACGCGGTCGTTGAATGCCTTCACGGCCCCCGCGCCGCCGGGCCCGAGCCCGAGGTAAGTATCTGCCGTGAATCGAGCGTGGTCATCGGCGCCGCTGTACTCCTCGCTGTAACGGACTCCGGACGACATCTGCAGGAGGTGGCGGAGCGATGTGCGCCCGTACTCGGTGCCCGCTAGCTCGCGGACGTAGGTGGCGGCGAGATCATCGATCGAGCGGATGTGCCCCTCCGCGATCGCGATGCCGACCAGCATCGCCGTGACCGTCTTGGCCATCGACGTCGAGGCGAACCGGTGACGGTCGGTGCGGCCATACTGATAGCGCTCCACGAGAATGGTGTTCTCGCGGGCGATGAGGAGCCCGGTCGTTGGAGTGCGCGCAACATAGTCGTCAAGCGTGAGGGAGACGCCCCCGAGCTCATACGTGATCCGCGGTTCGGCGATCCGGACGAGGCGTGACGGCACCGGCGCCTTGCGGATGAGCCGGGACGGGAAGATCTCGTCGAGGTGGCTGTGGGAACCGACGAGACATCCGATGTCGCGGAAGGTCGTTCGGTCACCCGTCGGATACCCGGCGCTGGCGCAATACGCCTCCGGGTCGTGTCCGTCAGGAGCGAACCGGGCGGGGACCTCGTGGCCGCCTCTCTCGGGGTTGCGTGTTGTCATCGTGGGCAATGCGCAGGCTACCACGGAGACGACTACGAGAAAGAGGACGCGGCGGCCTTGATCAGACGGGCCTGGCGCGGGAAGATCGCGTGGCTGCCATGGCGCAGGGCGAGGACCCGCTCGATCAGACCACCGGAACCGGAGCCGCGGTGTTCGGGCTCATCGGCTCCCTCCTCATCTGGCTCACGATCGGCGCGGGCGCGGTCGCGAAGTACGCCTGGCTGGGGGTCGCCCTCGTCCTGATGCTCGGGATGAAGTACCTGCCCGCGCCGGCGGCCCAGCCGCTGACCACGGTGTGCCGCCGCGTGGGCACCGCCGTGTGGGCCGTCGTGGCGACCCTCTTCTTGCTCGCGCCCGGGGCCCTGGCCTATACGTTCTCGACTTGGGTGGTGGAGACGCTGCCCCGGTGGCTCCAGGTGGGAATCTTCGTCGTCTGGATCGTCCTGCTGGCGGGGATCTCGGTGCTCCTCTACTCGCGCTCGCTCCGGGAACAGTGCCGCGTGTGGCTGACGGATCACCCGAACCCGGTCGTCCAGGCGTTCAGCTGGCGCGAGCGCGTCCCGGCCCTGGGGGCCGTGGTCCTCTACATCAACTTCATGGTCATCGCGATGGGCTGCTTCGCGAGCGTGGCGTTTCTCCTGCACGGTCTCACGCCCCCGCTCTTCCTGCCCAAGGCGCGGCCGGTGGACCATGGCTCCCTCGCCGACTTCCTCCTCTGGCATGTCCTCGACGCCATCCCCGGGCTCAAGGTGCCGGAGACCATCAAGTGGGAGGCCCCACTCACCTACGAGCGCGCGGGCGCGGGGTGGCTCCTCCTCCTCTTCAAGGTGATGGTGATCGTGCCGGTGGTGTCGGGGATCGCGCACTACTTGAACGACGAGGAGGACGAGCCGGGCGTCGCGAGCAAGCGGACGTCGTCGAACGGCTGAGGCGTCGGGGTCGCGCTGCACCTGAGATCGTGGCGGGGACGGGCCGCCGCCGTATCAAACTCTGGACATTGACGGTGGCGCGGCGCGTTCTTACGATCCGCGCATGGCACACCCGCAGATGACGAATCCGCAGCCCGCGAGACCGAAGGCGAGAGCCGGCGGCTGGGGTCGGATCCTCCTCGCGACGGCAGCAATCATTGGTCTGGGATGGGCTGGGATTGGATTCGATCCCGCCAATCTGAACCTCGACGGATGGCGGTGGATCGTCGAGGCTGATGGGCCGACGCCTCGGCTGGTCCGTGTCTTCGCGCACGACGGCGAGATTGGCGCGATCGCCTGGAGTCCGGACGGGTCGAAGATTGCGGCGGGCGGGGAGCTGCACAGCGCTGTGATGATCTGGGAAGCCCGCACAGGGGCGCTGCTAAGGAACTTGAATCGGGAGTTCGGCGGCGTCTCGGCCGTTGCCTGGAGCCTCGATGGCAGGACGGTCGCAGCTGGGAGGAAGTTTACCGAGGCGGCCCGTGGTCATGTTGCCGTTCACATCTGGGACAGCGAGACGGGGCGGGTACTGCAGAGCCTGCTTGGCCCCTCGCCGGTCGGACGTGGCGACAACGATGTCTTCACGGGAGCTCTGAGTTTCTCCCCTGATGGGACACTGATCGCTGCGGGACATCGTGGCAGTGTCTCGATCCATGAGGTGATGTCTGGTCGACTCGTGAGCGTCTGCCAAGGTCACCTCGCGACAGGCAAAGCCGTCGCGTTCAGCCCCGATGGGCGCCAAATCGCGACATCAGGAGAGTTCGACCGGTCGCCGGTCCAGCTCTTCGATGTTCAGTCTGGCATCCAGGTCCGCTCCATGTCGGGTGAGCCAGAGTCCCCGTTCGGACTGGCGTTTCGTCCAGACGGCAAGGAGATTGCGACAGTCGCACCCGAGCGCTCCAGCGTCACTGTGTGGAATGTGCTTAAGGGTCGCCCTACGCGGGCCCTGGACCACCCCAGGCCTGTCTACTCAGTGGCGTACAGCCCCGCGGGGCGTCTGATGGCGTCCGCTGCACCTGCTGGCGGGGTAGTCGTCTGGGATGCCGAAACGGGTGCTCGGCTTCTCACCCTACCCAATCCACGCGAACTCGCTGACGTAGTTGCCTTCAGCCCGGATGGTCGGTACCTCGCGGTCCCGCTCGGGAGACAGGTCAGGATCTGGGACCTCTCCGCTCTGCTTCGACCTACTCGGAACTAACTCACCGAAACGGAAAGGGAATACCCATGGCCACATACGAGGAGTATGCCCGTCTGAGTGCTTACGTCTATGGAGGCAGTGGCAGCCAGTCGCTTCCAGCGGGATGGGTCCCAGTCCTTCGACCCGATGGTCGTCCACTAGAGATGTCTGGCGATAGCGGCTACTACGGCGCAGTGTTTCACAATGTGTCTACCGGAGAATACGTGCTCGCGTCCCGCGGGACCGAGATTACTGATTCTGGCGACCGACGTGCATCGTGGGCGTTGGCTACGTCACAGGTGCCGCGCGCCCAACTCCGTGACGCCAATACACTCCTTGCGACGGCGCTTGAGCTCGGCGTTCCGCGTGAGAGCTTGACCTACACCGGGCATTCTCTCGGAGGATCCATCGCCCAGCTCCAATCCACAGCTGACTACCGCCCGGCCGTCACCTTCAATGCAGCTCCTGTCAAGGCCATGTTGCCCCAGCTCGGCGGAGATCCCAACTCGCAGTACCCCATTGTGGATGTTGTCGATCCAGCCGATTTCATCTCGCACATGGGAGATCATCTGGGAACGCGCATCGATCTCAGGCAATCGGTGTCACCGGGCATGGTGGAGACCCTGCTGTTGGTGTCTGGGGGCGTGCCGTTTGCTCTGGCCTACGATCTCCTGGCCGCCAAGACCGCCCATTCAATCGACAACGTGGTCACCAAGCTCCAAGTAGCAAAGAGTCTCATCCCATGTCCGATCGTGCTCGACCTGGACGGCGACGGCATTGAGACGACGCCGGCGAGCGGGACAACGTTCTTCGATCACAACGCCGACGGATTCGCGGAACGCACGGGGTGGGTGGGCGGTGACGATGGACTGCTGGTCCGAGATCGTGACGGCAATGGAGTCATCGATACGGGCCGCGAGCTGTTCGGGAATCATACGCTGCGCTCGAATGGGACTGAGGCCTCCAACGGCTTTCAGGCGCTCGCCGAGCTGGACACGAATGGCGACGGCAAGATCGACGCCTCGGATCCGGCGTTCGCGAGCCTGCGCGTCTGGCGGGACGTGGACGGTGACGGCGCAAGCAGGCCCGGGGAGCTTCACAGCCTGACCGACTCCGGCGTGCGATCGCTGTCGACCTCGTACGGAGACAGCACGGCGGTGGACGCCCAGGGCAATGCCCACCTCCAGATCGGAACGTTTCAGCGGACCGATGGCACCCAGGGAGTCAGTGCCGACGTGTGGTTTGATTCCAGGCCTGAAGACACCGTGGCGACCGTGTTCCTGCCGGTGCCGAGCTCGATCGCGCAGCTCCCGGACGCCGTGGGATACGGGACGGTGCGCGATCTGAGCCAGGCCATCGTGCGCGATGGGACGGGCACGCTCGAAGGGCTGGTTCGCACCTTCATCGCCCAGTCGGACCCCGCGGCGCGCTCCGCCACACTGGAACAGATTCTGTTTCAGTGGACCGGAAGCGCGACGATCGACCCGACGAGCCGGGGACCGGTCATCGACGCCCGCCGCCTCGCTGTGCTCGAGGCCTTCTCGGGCCAACCGTTCGTCGGCGGATGGGGTCGGAACCCCGCGGAGGTCGCGGGTCCCATGCTCCTGGAGGCGTACTCCGAGTTGCGAGAGACGGTCTACGCCGAGCTCATGATCCAGACACAGCTCAAGCCCTACTACGACCGCATCACGTACCAGTGGGACCCCGTCGCGGGGATTGCCCGGGGTGACCTCACGGCGGTCGGCAACGATATGACAACCCTCCTCGCTTCGGATCCGGCGCGGGGGCGGGTCGTCCTCGCTGAATTTGCTCGCTCGATCAGGGCGTTCGGCGACGAGGACGCCGTGAGTTACGAAGCGTTCAGGGATCGATTCGCTGGACAGGTCGGCGACATTCCCTGGCTCATGGACTCTGCGGGAAAGACCGTGATGTTGGGCTCAGCGTCGCCGGACGCCCTGACCGGCACGAAGGAGGCTGATGCCCTCCGGGGCGGTGATGGGGATGACACCCTGCATGGCGGTGTGAATGCCGACCTCATCTACGGGGACGCCGGAGCTGACACGCTGTTCGGCGACGAGGGTGACGATCATCTCGTCGGGGGGCCTGGTAACGACTTGCTGTACGGCACCATCGGCGACGACCGGCTCGATGGCGGCGCCGGGAATGACACGCTGAACGGGGATCCTGGGAAGGATGTGCTGATCGGGGGTGAAGGGGATGACTCGTTGTTCGGCGGAGACAATGATGACGTCCTCTACAGCAGTCCTGGCGTCGATACGCTGGATGGGGGGCGCGGCAATGACGTCTACGTTTTTGCGCCCGGTGCTGGCCAGACGATCGTGAAGGACAACGACTGGGCGTTTCCGAGTACCGACACGGTTCGGATGGAGCGCAGTATCGCTCCCTCGGCCGTCCAGGTGACGCGTGATGGGAACGATCTCCTCATGCGGGTCAATGGAAGTGAGGGTGAGCTGCGGCTCTATTGGTGGTTCAACGAGGGTTTCGGCTACGAATATCAGGTGCAGCGCGTCGAGTTCGCGGACAGGACGATGTGGGATCTCCGCACCCTGCAGCAAATGGTGCTGCAAGGCGGTCCCGGCGCCGACGTGCTGAATGGCTATGACACCGCGGACACCCTGTCAGGCTTCGGGGGGAACGACACGCTGATGGGTTGGGGAGGCGACGACAGACTCGACGGGGGCACCGGCTCCGATGTCATGCAGGGTGGGCTGGGGAATGACACCTACGTCGTCGACAATGCCGGGGACGTCGTCTCGGAGGCGGCCAACGCAGGTGTCGACAGCGTGCTGAGCTCGATCAGCTACACCCTCGGGAGCAATCTGGAGAACCTCACGCTGACCGGAGCTGCGGCGCTCAACGCCACGGGGAATGGGCTGGCCAACACACTGGCCGGGAACAGCGCGGCGAACATCCTTGACGGCGGGGCGGATGCCGACACGATGAAGGGCGGGGCGGGTGACGACAGCTACGTAGTGGACTCGTCTGCTGACAAGGTGACCGAGGCGACGAGCCAGGGAACCGACACGGTGCTGAGCTCGGTGAGCTATACCCTCGGGGCAAACGTGGAGAACCTGACGCTCACGGGCAGCGCGGCGATCAATGCGACCGGCAACACTCAGAACAACGTGCTCGTCGGCAACAGTGCGCCAAATGTGCTGTCTGGCGGAGCCGGCTTCGATACGCTCCGTGGCGGCGCCGGGGACGACACGTACATCATGGATCAGACGAACGATGTCGTCGTGGAACGCGCGGGTGAGGGGACGGATACGATCAAGAGCTCGACCTCCTCGAATACCCTCGCCGCCAACGTCGAGAACCTTGTCCTGACTGCCTCCGTGAGCGCGAAACTCACGGGCAATGGGCTCGACAATTCGATCACGGGCAATGCTGCGACCGACTGGATCTCGGGTGGCGGCGGGAATGACCGGCTGATGGGCGGCGGCGGCGGTGACAGCTACCTGTACGAGCGGGGCGACGGCACGGATCGGATCATGGAGAACGATCCCACCCCAGGGATCACGGACTCAGTGCGGTTTGGCACGGCGACAGGTATTCGGCCCATCGATATGGTGCTGAGCCGTAGCGCCAATGACTTGCGCGTGGCCATCGGTAGTACGAGTGACGGCGTCATTGTCCAAGACTGGTATCGCGGGTCGGCATTTCAGGTCGAGAATCTGTGCTCAAGCGATGGTCGTGTCCTGATGGCGAACCGGGTGGATCAGCTGATCCAGGCGATGGCCGCGTACACGGCAACGACCGGTCTGAGCTGGGCGGCCGCCGCAGTGGAGCGCCCAGCTGAGGTCGAGGCGATTCTCGCCGCGCACTGGCAGCCAGTGTCGGCCGGCACCTAGTCGCCCCGCGCTGCGTGCCGAGAACATGGGCATGGCATCGGCCCAACGCCCGAGGTCCGACTTGAGCCCGGGGTTCCTCGCGCTGTGCATCATCGCGCGATATCACGGGCTACCGGCCGATCCTGCGGATCTGGACCGGCGATACGGTGGCGCGGATGCCGCCGTATCGCCGGCCTCGATGCGCCAGGCGGCGCGACAGCTCGGGCTCAAGGCCCGCGAGGTGTCGCGCGCGTGGCGCCGCCTCAGTCAGATCCCGCTTCCCGCGCTGCTCGTGAATCGCGACGGGGCCTACCTCATTCTCATCCGGGCCGACGGGGCGCGCGCACTCATACAGGAGCCCGGTGCGATGGGGGTGCGCATCGTCACGCGGTCCGATCTCGAGGTCCGCTGGGGCGGTCGTGTCGTGCTGCTCGCACCGCGCCGGCCTGCCGAATCCGCGCACGTGAGATTCGGCTTCCGGTGGTTCCTTCCCTTCATCATCCGATATCGGGCTCAGCTCGCTCACGTGCTGGTGGCCTCGCTGATCCTTCAGGTCTTCGCTCTCCTCACGCCGCTTTCCACCCAGGTCGTTATCGACAAGGTCCTGGTGCATCGCGGTTTCGGGACCCTCGACGTGGTGGTGGTCGGTCTCCTGATAATGATCGTGTTCGAAGGGGTACTCGGGGGGCTGCGGACGTACCTGTTCGCCCACACGGCGAATCGGATCGACATCGAGCTGGGGATGCGCGTGTTCAGGCATGCCATCGCCCTTCCGCTCAGCTATTTCGAGGCACGGCGAACCGGCGACACCGTCGCTCGGATTCGCGAACTGGAGGCGGTGCGGCAGTTCCTCACGGGCCCTCCGCTGACAGCGATCGTGGACGCGCTCATGACGGTCGTCTTCTTCGGGGTCATGGCCCTGTACAGCGTTCCGCTCACTCTCATCGTCCTCGCCGCCCTCCCGCTGTATGCCGCGCTGTCCCTGTTCATCACGCCGCTTCTGTATCGGGCCCTGGATGAGCGCGCACGGCGCGGCGCGGAGGCTCACGCCTTCCTGGTGGAGATGGTGCGCGGGGTCGAGACGGTCAAGGCGACGGCCGTCGAGCCGCTGCTCGAGCGTCGCTGGGATGAGCGGCTCGCGGCGCTGGTGCGGTGTGGGTTCAAGGTGGGCCAGCTCGCACAGATCGCGGGGCAACTCGCCTCCGGCCTTGGCAAGCTCGTCGCCCTTGCCATCCTCTGGGTCGGCGCGAAGGCAGTCATGGCCGGAGACCTCACGGTCGGGGAGCTGATCGCATTCAACATGCTGGCCGGGCGCGTGACCGCACCGGTGCAGCGCTTGTTTCAGCTCTGGCAGGACTTCCAGCATGCGTCCGTGGCCGTCGCCCGGCTGGCGGATCTCCTCGAGGCTCCTACGGAAGCGCCCGCGCTGCCGCCTGCTGCGCCCGCCTCCGGAATGAAGGGGCGCATCGAGTTCGAGTCGGTGGGCTTCGCCTACCGTCCGGGTGGTGCCGAGGTCCTTCGCGAGATCTCCTTTTCGGTCGCGCCCGGAGAGGTCATCGGAATCGTGGGACCGTCGGGGTCGGGCAAGAGTACGCTCGCCAAGCTGCTCGCGCGGCTATATCTCCCGCAGCGGGGACGCGTGCTCGTCGATGGCGCCGACATCGGCATGATCGACCCTGGATGGCTTCGTCGGCACATCGCCATCGTGCCCCAGGAGACCGTCCTCTTCAGCGGCTCCATCCGCGAGAACATCGCCTGGGCCGATCCCGGGTTGCCGATCGATGCGGTGATGGCGGCCGCGCGTCTGGCCGGCGCGCATGAGTTCATCAGCACGCTGCGGGGGGGCTACGAGGCGCCGGTGGGTGAGCACGGAGTATTTCTCTCGGGCGGTCAGCGCCAGCGCATCGGTCTCGCCCGGGCGCTGGTCAGGCGTCCTGCGGTACTGATCCTCGATGAAGCCACCAGCGCGCTCGACTACGAATCGGAGCGGCTGATCGACCAGAATCTGGCGGCCATTTGCTCGGGCCGGACGGTCATCATCATCACGCATCGCCTCACGCTCGTCCGGCGCGCCGATCGGATCATGGCCATCGAGGCGGGACGCATCCTGGAGCAGGGCAAGCCGGCGGACCTGTTCGCCGGGGGCGGCTATCTGGCCCGCGTGGACCGCGAGCAACGGGGACTCGGGGCCATCGTGCCGTTGCGGTCCGGCTCGCAGCCCGGTTGACCCCGAATGTCCCGCCGAGTGGATCTCGAGTTCCTGCCGCCCGGCGTGGGCGAGCGAGACACGCCCCCATCCCGCCCGGCCGTCATCCTGGCCCTGTCCATCGCGCTGGTCTTTATGATCGGCATGGCCTGGGCCTATGTGGGCACGCTCGATGTCGTTGCGGTGGCACGCGGTCGGATCGTGCCTCACGAGCGGGTGCAGGTGGTGCAAGCCGCCGAGCCGGGCATCGTCCGGTCGCTTGTTGCGCGCGACGACTCAATGGTCCGGAAGGGCCAAGTCCTCCTGGAGCTCGACCCGACCGTGAGCGATGCCGACGAGTCGCGGCTGACGCAAGAGCTAGCCGAGGCCAACGTGCACGTGGCGCGGCTGGAAGCGTTGATCACCGATGCGCCTCGGATGACGAATCCAGGGGGGGCCAGTGCAGAGGACGTCGGCCTCCAGCAACAGCTTCTCGACGATCAGCGGGCCGAATATCGGCGCCGGCTGGAGGCCGCGGCACTGAACATTCAACAGCGATCGGCGGCGGTGGCGGTCGCCGAGACCAACGTGGCGCGGCTCGAGAGTGTCGTGGCGATTCAGACCCAGCGTGCCGAGGCTTTCCGCACACTGCTCGAGGGGCAGTTCATCGCGACCCTGCAGTTCCTGGAGGTGGAGGAGCGCCGGATCGACAAGGTTCAAGAGCTTGTGATGGAACGAAGGCGACTCGAGCAGGAGGAAGCCGCGCTCGCCGAGGCTGAAGCGCATTACGACGTGGTCGAATCCGAGTTTCGGAGCGCGCGATTGTCCGAGCTCGCGGGCTGGCAAAGTCGCGCTGCATCACTCACGCAGGAGGTGGTGAAAGCGATCCGACGGCGCGCCGTCCAAAGGATACTCGCGCCTGCCGACGGCATCGTCCAGCAGAGCGTGATTCATACGGTCGGCGCGGTGGTCGCGGCCGGGCAGCAACTCCTGGTCGTGGTGCCGATCGGCGGCAAGCTCGAGGGCGAGGTCTGGATCGAGAACAAAGACGTGGGTTTCGTCCAAGCGGGTCAGACGGCCGAGCTAAAGGTGGAAAGTTTCCCCTTCACGCGCTATGGAACGATTCCTGGTACGGTCCTGTCCGTCTCGCCTGACGCCATCACCAAGGAGAACGTAGGCCTGTTGTACGCGGCACGCATCGAGATCCTGCGCGACACAGTGACTGTGGATGGGGGACCCATCCGGCTCGTTCCGGGGATGGCCATCGCCGCCGAGATCCAGCTCGGCCGTCGCCGCGTCGTCGAGTTCTTCCTGAGCCCGTTGCTCAAGCGCACCTACGAGGCGCTGCGTGAGCGATAGGACCGGAGACGAGCCTACGGCGCCCCATTGAACAGCGACTGCACCGACTGCACCCGGCCCCGGTAGCTGACGCCCGGGGTGTTCGGGTGCACCTCGAAATAGGCGCGCCCCGCGCTCATGTCCTGATCCACGTAGACGAGCTGCTGGCCGACCGGCCGGCCCGCGGCGTCCAGGCTCTCGAGGAGCACGCGCGGGCGGCCGCCGCGCCCGTAGACGTAGCCCGACACCATGGCGCGGCCCTGGGTGTCCGTTCCGGGCGTGGTCTCGACGAGGTAGCCGCTGCTGCCGTCGCGGGTGGTGGGGCCGGTGGCGGTGAAGCCGCCGCCAACTGTGCCGCAGCCGGCGAGGAGGAGCGCGGCGAGGCCGGCGCGGAGCGCGCGCCGGGCCCGCCCGCTACATGCCGCTGCCACCACCGGCCTTGATCCAGTCCGCCGAGTAGACGGAGACACGGTAGGACGCACCCGGCGTCTTCGGGCGCACCTCGAAGTAGTTGCGCGCGCCCAGCACGATGTCTTCGTCGACGTATGCGATCTGGCTCGCCACGGGCTGGCCGCTGGGATCGAGCGTCTCTACCAGGAGGCGCACGCGTGCGGCGCCCTGGCCGGTGGCATTGAGATAGGCGTAGCCCGAGACGACGGGTCGTCCGCGCCGGTCCGTGCCGGGGGCGTACTCCAGGCGGAAGAAGCGGTCGGCATTCTGGGCGGTGACGGCCTGGGCGTGGGCCGGGGGCGAGGGCGCGGCGATCGATCCCGTCGCCAGGAGCGCGGCGGTGGATGCGAGCGCGAGCAGGACGCGGCGGCTCGAGTTGGTGACAGCCATCGGGCCTCCTCCTTGGGCTGCGGGACGCACGCGGCGGGTCATGAGGCTAGAAGCCGCCGCCGGTCCGGAGCCAGTCGCCGGAGTAGATGGAGACGCGGTAGTTGGCGCCGGGGGTCTTGGGCCGCGCCTCGAAGTAGGTGCGGCCGCTGACCTGGATGTCGGTGTCGACGTAGGCGATGTCGCGGGCCACGACCTGGCCGGAGGCGTCGAGCGTCTCCACGAGGAGGCGCACGCGGGCGGCGCCCTGCCCGGTGGAGTTCAGATAGATGTAGCCGGAGAGCGTCGGCCGCCCCTTGCGGTCCGTGCCGGCCGCATACTCGATGCGGAAGTAACGGGGCGCGGTCTCCGGCGTGATGCTCTGGGCGCGCGCCGGGCGGGCCCAGCCGACCACGGGCAGGAAGGCGGCGGTGCGCAGAAAGGCGCGGCGGCTCATAGACCCCCCTGTTTGGTCCAGTCGGCGGAGTAGACGCTGACGCGGTAGGCGGAGGCCGGAGTGTGCGGGCGCATCTCGAAGTAGGTGCGGCTGTAGAGGAGCACGTCGTTGTCCACGTAGGCGATCTCACTGGCCACCGGCTGGCCCGCGGCATCGAGGCTCTCCACGAGCAGGCGCACGCGCGCGCTGCCTTGCCCCTTGGTGTGGAGATAGACGTAGCCCCACACGACGGGGCGGCCCTTGCGATCCGTGCCCGGTTGGGCCTCGACGCGGAAGTAGCGGGGGGCGGTCTGCGCGGTCACGCTCTGGGCCGCGACCACGCCCGGCCGGCCCGCCGAGAGGAGCGCGGCGCCGAGCGGGACAGTCCAGGCCAGGAAGGCGCGACGGGTCGGGCGCATGAGGGCCGGGGAGTGAGCGGTCAGACGCCGCCGACGTTGCGGGTCCAGTCGCCGGAATGAATGCTGACGCGGTAGCTGGCGCCAGGAGTCTTGGGCCGCGCCTCGAAGTAGGCGCGGTTGAAGATGGGCACCACGTCGTCGACGTAGACGATCTGCGAGGCGATGGGCTGACCGCTGGCGTTGAGCGACTCGATCAGCAGACGCACGCTCGCATTGCTCTGGCCGCGCACGTTGTAGATGTAGCCGGACACGGTGTCCCGGCCCTTCTTGTCCTTGCCCGCCTCGGACTCGATGCGGAAGTACTGCTGCCAGTTGGCAGGATGGATGCTCTGCGCGCCCGCCGGGCGGGCGAGGCCCGGCAGGAGCGGAGCCACTGCGAGCGCGAGCAGCGTGCGGCGCTTCACTTGTTGAACTTCATGAAGTCGCCGCGAGTCTCGCCCACCCAGTCGTACCAGAGGATGTAGGCCTTGGCGGTGACGGCGCCTGGGATGACGACCGGCGCCTCGAAGTAGGCCCGGTTGCGCACCGGGACCACCGTGTCCACCTTGACCGGCTGGTAGCCCAGCACGTTGCCCTGGGCGTCAAAGCCTTCGACCTCGAGCCCGACCCGGGCGTTCTGGTACGAGAGGCTGTTGACATAGCCCCAGATCCCGAGCTGGCCGTTCTTCATGCGGAACGGCTGGGAATCGACCCTGAAGAACTGATCGGCGGGCCACCGGTCCTTGGGGGCGGCGCCGGCGGGCTCGAGCCCGACCCCTCCCAAGAGAAGCCCGGCAATCAGCAGGAAGCCGATCAGCGGCGTGTGACGCATGGTCAGGGCCCTCCTCATTCAATAAGACGCGGCAGGGGACACGCGCGTTCCCTTGGGAGGATCGTACCAAGAAGGGGCGGGGGGCCGGCGGCTTCGCCCCAGGGGACCTGCGGACTTAGCGGGCGGGGAAGGCCCCGTCGCGGGCGGCGCGGCTGGCCACTACGCGGTGCGCGATCTGGCGGCAGTGGCGGGTGACCTCCCGGAGGTCGTCCAGGATGGCCAGGTAGGCGCTGGACGCCCGGGGCTGGCACACCCCGTCGATCAGCCGCTCCTCGTGGGCCAGGGCGAAGCCGCTTGCCACCTCCTGGAAGCGCATGGACTCGAGCTCCACGTGCCGGGCGAGCACCCCATTGCCCGTGCGGGTGAGGTCGCGGGCGCATTCGAGCAGGCCGAGCGCGCGGTCGAAGAGCTCCCGCACCTCGCGCATGCCCCTTTCGGTGAAGGCCGCCGACTCGTCCTCGCGCTCGCGGAGGGTCCGGATCACGCCTTCCAGGGCGTCTCCGACGCGCTCGAGATGGGAGGGGATGAAGCGGAGGGGCTCCATCTCCGGCGGTGCCGCCAGGAGGCCCTCCATCAGCTCGTTCTCTCGCTTGTGGAGGCTGCGGCCCAGGGCCGAGGCCGTGTTCAGCGCGGGAGGGTCGTGCTCGAGGAAGCACCCACGGGTGAGCGTCAACATTTCGAGGGCGTCCTGGAACATCGGGTAGAGCAGCTCCGCCGCGGGGCTCACCATGACCGGGCCTCCTTCGTGCGCGCGCCGAACGGCAGGAGCGGGCGGGCGCACCGCGAAGATGGTGGGCGACCGGTTGACCGTCCCATGGTAAGCCGGGCGGCGGGCGCTGGACAAGAGGCGATTGTCGTCGAAGCGTGGGCTGTCCGTGACTCTTTTCACGCAGTCGTTGCGCTCGAAGGGCCTGATGCGGGACGGCGACGTCTCACTTTTGGCGGTGAAAACCCTGTGGCCCCGTTGACTCCCCGGTTGTCCGTCCTATAGCATCAAGCCGTGACGCTCGCCGAGCACCTTGCGAAGGAGCAAGGCCCCACGCCCGAGTACACGTCGAGCGTGGTGAAGGTGATCCTCGCCATCGCCCACATGTCGCTCGACATCGCGCGCGAGCTGGCCTTCGCCACTCTGCGCGGCGAGACCGGCACCACCGGCGGCAAGAACTTCTCCGGCGACGATCAGAAGCCGCTCGACCTCTGGGCCCACGAGGCGATGGCGCGCGCCCTCCGCCGCTCGCACTCGTGCTCGGCCTACATCTCCGAGGAAGCGCCCGAGCCCATCGAGATGCCCGAGGGCACGGGCCCGCGCGCAGTGGTGGTGGCGTGCGATCCCGTGGACGGCTCGTCGAACCTTGACGTCGGCGGCTCGGTCGGGACGATCTTCTCGGTGCGCGCCGCGGGCGGCCGCGTACCCGCCGCATCCTCCGCGCTCGGCAGCGTGGGCAATCAGCTCGCCGCGGGCTACGTGCTCTACGGCCCGGCGACGCTGCTTGTCTACACGATGGGCTCGGGCACTCACGGCTTCACGCTCGACCGCGACGATGGGGAGTATCTGCTCACGCATCCCGGCATGCAGGTGCCGCGCAAGGGCAAGACCTACGGGATCAACGAGGGCAACGGCCACACGTGGCATCCCGGCCAGCGCGCCTTCGTCGAGCACCTGCGCACGCCCGACAAGGCGAGCGGCCGCCCCTACGCGCTCCGCTACTCGGGCGCGATGGTCGCCGACGTGCACCGCACGCTGATCGTCGGTGGCATCTTCATGTACCCCGCGGACATGACCGATCCCGCCAAGCCCAAGCCGAAGCTCCGCCTCCTCTACGAGGTGGCGCCCATGGCTTTCGTGGCGGAGCAGGCGGGCGGGCGCGCGAGCACCGGCACCGGGCGCGTGCTCGACCTCGAGGCGAAGGAGTATCACCAGCGCGCGGCGATCTTGATCGGCAGCGCCGACGACGTGACGCTCGCCGAATCCTACTATCGGACCTGAGCCGCACTTCACCCGCTCCACTTTCAAGGAAGGGAAGGCCGCCATGGAAAAGCGAGTCAAGGAAATCCTCGGCTGGTATGCCAGCGATAGCCCCGGGACCCGCACCAACCTGGCCCGCATGCTGAACCACGGCCGTCTGGCGGGCACCGGCAAGATGGTGATCCTGCCCGTGGACCAGGGCTTCGAGCATGGCCCCGCGCGCTCCTTCGCGGTCAATCCCGCGGGCTACGATCCGACGTATCACTTCCAGCTCGCCATCGACGCGGGCTGCAACGCCTACGCGGCGCCGCTCGGCTTCATCGAGGCCGGCGCGGCCGAGTTCGCGGGCGAGATCCCGCTGATCCTCAAGATGAACAACCACGACGTCCTCCACGACGAGAAGGATCCGCTCTCCGCGGTGACCGGCTCGGTGAAGGACGCGCTCCGCCTGGGCTGCGTGGCCGTCGGCTTCACGATCTACCCCGGCTCCACCGCGGCCCAGACCATGTACCAGCAGTGCCGCGAGATGATCCTCGAGGCCAAGGCCAACGGCCTCGTCTCCGTCGTCTGGTCCTACCCGCGCGGCAGCGACATCTCGAAGGCGGGCGAGACCGGCGTGGACGTGGTCGCCTACGCGGCGCAGATCGCCGCCCAGCTCGGGGCGCACGTCATCAAGGTGAAGCCGCCCACGGAGCACATCGAGCAGGCCGAGGCCAAGAAGGCCTACGAGAAGGCGGCCGTGCCCATCGGGACGCTCGCCGAGCGCGTGCGCCACGTCGTGCAGTCCGCCTTCGACGGCCGCCGCATCGTGATCTTCTCCGGCGGCGCCACCAAGGAAGACGACGAGGCCCTCTTCACCGAGTACCGCGGCATCCGCGACGGCGGCGGGTTCGGCTCCATCATCGGCCGCAATTCCTTCCAGCGCCCGCGGGACCGCGCGCTCAAGTTCCTCGACACCGTGATGAAGATCTACGCGGGCGAGGTGAAGTAGTCCGACGCCTCGGCGCCCTCGCCGCGCTGCTCCTCCTCGCGGGCGCGGGCGCCTCCTACTGGGTGGCAGGGACGCTCGCCGCGCCTGCGCCGCGCGAGGTCGGCGATCTCCCCGGCTTCTGCCGGGGCGGTCCATTCACCTCCTGAGCCCCGCGGCCGGCACGCTCCGGGGCTGGCTCGTGCCCGGCCGGCGCCGGCGGGCGTCGTCCTCCTTCTCCACGGGATCGGCGGCAGCCGCCTCGACATGGTCGAGCGCGCGCGCTTTCTCCACGCCGCCGGCTACACCGTGTTCCTCTTCGACTCGCGCGCGCATGACGAGAGCGGCGGCGAGCGCATCACCTTTGGCTACCTGGAAAGCCTCGATGCGCGCGCCATCCTGGGCTTTCTGCGCCGCCAGATGCCGGGCGAGCGGGTTGGCGTGATCGGTGTCTCGCTGGGTGGGGCGGCCGTGCTGGTGGGGCCGCAGCCGCTGGGGGTGGGGGCGCTGGTGCTGGAGGGGGTCTATCCCACGCTCACAGAGGCGATCGACGACCGCCTCGCCATTCGGTTCGGCACGCTCGGCCCGCCGCTCGCGCCACTCCTGACGGTGCAGCTCCGGCCCCGCTTGGGCTTCGCCGCAAACGAGCTCCGGCCGATCGACGGGATCGACCGCGTGGAAGCGCCCCTGCTGCTGATCGCGGGGACGGCCGATCGCCACACGACGCGCGCCGAGTCCCTGCGGCTCTTTGCGCGCGCCCAGCTCCCCAAGGAGCTGTGGGAGGGCCCGGGCGCCGAGCACGTGGACTTCCACCAGGCCGCGCGCGCGGAGTACGAGGCGCGGGTGAGCGGGTTTCTCGCCCGCGCGCTCCGTTCCGAGGGCGCGGACGCGGGTATGGGTGGGGTTCCCGTCGCCGGGACCTCGCGGTAACATCAGTAGCCGACCGGCCGCTCGGCCGGGACCGAGGTGGACCGGCAGGCAGGAGGACGGGGGATGGGCGCCGTGGCGCGCGGGTTCGGCTGGCTCCTGATGGTGGTGGCCGCGCTCATCGTATTCTTCGCCGCACTGCTGGTCGTGGAGCCGCTGGGCTGGGGCGCCGGCGAGGATTTCGATCCCTCGATGCTGGCGATGGCGGTCGGCGTGATCGTCCTCGGCGGTCTTCTGGGCGCCTTGGGCGCGTACCTGGCCTTCGCCCGCCGCTGGGCTCGCTGACCGACGCGGCCTCCGCACGCAAAATTTATGTCTCTGAAGTCGCGCTGGTATGATGCCCCGCATGATGACATTTGGAACGGCCCTGCGCCTGATCGCGATCACGCTCGTTGTGGTGCTGATGGTGACGATCGCCACGCCGGAGAAGGCGGAGGCGATGGATCCGTTTACCATCATGGCCATCCTCGGCGCCGCGGCCGTCGTCGCCATCATCGTCGCGTACCTGATCATCGCCAACACGCGCGGTCCCAAGATGGAGAAGGACGACGCCGGGATGCGCGGGCCGGTGATGGTCGCCTGTGTCGAGGTGGAAGGGCAGCCGCGCAGCTGCTGGGCGGTGGACCATCCCGAGCAGAAGATCGCCCCCGAGGACATTCAGCCCGTGGCGCCGGTCACGGGGTTCGCGACGCCGGCGCTCGCTCCGCAGAGCTAGCTTTCCTCGCCCGCCCGCTTCTGAAAGGACCGTCATGGCGCATCAGTTTGTCTTCACGCTGAAAGACCTCCGCAAGATCGTCCCGCCCAAGCGCGAGATCCTGCGCGGCATCTGGCTCTCCTTCTACCCGGGCGCGAAGATCGGCGTGCTGGGCAGTAACGGCGCGGGCAAGTCGACGCTCCTCCGCATCATGGCCGGCGTGGACAATGACTTCCTCGGCGAAGTGTGGCGCGCCCCCGACATGAAGATCGGCTACCTGCCCCAGGAGCCCGAGCTCGACCCCGCCAAGGACGTGCGCGGCAACGTGGAGGAGGGCGTGGCCGAGGTGCGCGGGCTCCTCACGCGCTTCGACGAGATCAACGCGCGGCTGGGCGAGCCTATCGATGGTGACGAGATGGAGAAGCTGCTCGAGGAGCAGGCGCAGGTCCAGGACGCCATCGAGTCGCGCAACGGCTGGGACCTCGACCGTACGGTCGAGATCGCCATGGACGCCCTCCGCGTGCCCGAGGGCGCCCAGGACGTGGCCACGCTGTCCGGCGGCGAGCGGCGCCGCGTGGCCCTCTGCCGGCTGCTCCTCTCCAAGCCCGACGTGCTCCTCCTCGACGAGCCCACCAACCACCTCGACGCGGAGTCGGTGGCCTGGCTCGAGCGCTTCCTCAAGGAATACCCGGGCACCGTGGTGGCGATCACCCACGACCGCTACTTCCTCGACAACGTGGCGGGCTGGATCCTCGAGCTCGACCGCGGAGCCGGCATCCCGTGGGAGGGGAACTACTCCTCGTGGCTCGAGCAGAAGAAGGAGCGGCTCGCCGTCGAGGAGAAGCAGGAGTCGGCGCGGCAACGCACGCTCGAGCACGAGCTCGAGTGGGTGCGCATGGCGCCGCGCGCGCGCCACGCCAAGTCCAAGGCCCGCCTGGAGGCGTACGAGACCCTCCTCGCGGAGGGCGCGCAGGCGCGGGAAGGCGCCGCCGAGATCATCATCCCCAACGGGCCGCGGCTGGGGGACGTGGTGGTGCAGGCCGACAAGGTCGTGAAGGGCTACGGAGACCTGCTGCTCGTCGACGGGCTCACCTTCAGCCTGCCGCGCGGCGGCATCGTGGGCGTGATCGGGGCCAACGGCGCGGGCAAGACCACGCTGTTCCGGATGATCACGGGGCAAGAGAAGCCCGACGCGGGCGCGCTCAAGGTCGGCGATTCGGTGAGGCTCGGCTACGTCGATCAGAGCCGTGACGCGCTCGATCCCGCCAAGAGCGTGTGGGCGGAGATCTCCGGCGGCGCCGAGCAGCTCCAGCTCGGCACCCGCCAGATGGCGTCCCGCGCGTACGTGGCGTCGTTCAACTTCAAGGGCTCGGACCAGCAGAAGCGGGTGGGCGATCTCTCCGGCGGCGAGCGGAACCGGGTGCATCTGGCCAAGATGCTCAAGGCCGGCGCCAACCTTCTGCTCCTCGACGAGCCCACCAATGACCTCGACGTGGACACCCTCCGCGCCCTCGAGGACGCGCTGCTCTCCTTCGCCGGCTGCGTGGTGGTGATCAGCCACGATCGCTGGTTCCTCGATCGCATCGCCACGCACATGCTCGCCTTCGAGGGCGACAGCCAGGTGGTGTGGTTCGAGGGGAACTACCAGGACTACGAGGCCGACCGGAGGAAGCGTCTGGGGGCGGCAGCGGAGCAGCCGCACCGCCTGAAGTACAAGCCGCTCTCGCGCGGCTGAGGGAAGACTAGCTCTTCGGCCGCTTGGCGAGGTCGAGCAGCACGAGCGACCAGCCGATGGTGCGCAGCTGCTCGTCGATCACGGAGCGCGAGCGCCGCTCGGTGCGGCGCCGGTCCAGCATGGCCTGCCCCTTCTTCTCGCGACGCTGGCTCACGCGGCGGTCGAGGATGACCTGCACGCTCTCGTGGCCCGCGAACGCCCGCTTGATCTCCTCGTAGAGCTCGCGCCGATGGCGCGCCACCACGAGCAAGTGCTTGGCGATGGCGAGCTCCTCGGCGGCGCGCTTGGGCTGCATCCGACGGGTCGCCGCGTTGCCGTTGCTGCTGCTCCGCGAGGGCCGCGTGCCGGCCGCGATGTCGAGGAAGCGGCCGAGCGGGCTCCAGGTGCCGCTGCCGCAGGCCGGGCACGAGGCATAGCCGAGCTCAAAGCACTCGTCGCAGTCCAGGCAGAGCGCCAGCTTCTTGAGGGGGAGATGAACGCCTGACGCCAGCACCCGTGAGCGGGGCATCACGCGAGTCAGGACATCCATGCCCCTAATTAGTTGCAAACATTGATCCACAGAGCCATGTTCAGCGAAATCAGCTACTTACGTAAATGCGCGGTACTTCTGACTTACCAAAAATGTCGGTGTCAGCAAATCAGTGAAAACATGATGCGTCGACGGGCCGACACCGCGTCTCGACGGGGCGGATCGGACGCTAAGCGCCCGGGCGCTCGAAGGCGAAGAAGCTGAAGTCGAGATCGCCCGGCGAGTAGCCCAGCTCGGTCAGGAGCGCGGCCGTCTCGCCCCGGTGATGCTGGGCGTGGAGAATGGCCTGCATCACGTAGATGCCGAGCGTCATCTTGCCCGGCCACAGGCGCTGCGGCTCGGCCCAGCGCTCGGCGGTGAGCCCCGCGGCGAAGGCGCGCAGGCCCTCGTGTCCACGCACGAACGCGTCGCGGATGCCCTCGCGCGT
>DASTYT010000137.1 GCA_035764725.1 Candidatus Methylomirabilota bacterium
GGCTTCCAGGTCTGGTCGAAGAACTCGACACCGGTGCCGTAGAGACGCAGGGCCACCAGGAAATTTCGCCCGCTCACGGTCTGAATCCAGTTCGACGCGGGAGCTTCGGCCGGCTTCGTCGGGCCAAACCAGAGATCGACCGAGCCGTCCTGGTTGGTCGCGACGGTGTTGAAGCCGTTGATCGACGGCAGGAGCTGTGGTGTCTCCGGCATCGTCCCATCGGTAATGTTGTACGCGGTACGCGGTGACAGCCCAGAACAGCGCGGCCGGCGGATGGGGCGGCAGATGTAGCTTGTAGGTATTCGATCCGTTCAGGAACTCGCCCGCCGCGTCCCGGGGCGTGAACGGGTACTTGGAGCCCGCCCCCAGCGTACGCATGACCATGGCGGATGCCGACGAGTAGGCGATCTGGAAATAGCTCGCGCGCTGGTTCACGTCGAGGTAGCCGTCCTGCAGCCACTCGGCGGTCCCGCCGGCCCACGTGTTCAGGTACTGCCGGTCCTTGTAGTAGCGGTCGCGCCCATCCGTCCGGCCGAGCTGGCGGAGCGCCATGATCATCCT
Source organism: Candidatus Methylomirabilota bacterium (assembly GCA_035764725.1). Taxonomy (NCBI): domain Bacteria; phylum Methylomirabilota (SeqCode); species Candidatus Methylomirabilota bacterium. Next base: position 562 of record DASTYT010000137.1, read on the forward strand.
GGGGGTGGTCTCGACTGCCTTCTTCAGCAGTTCCTGCTCCTTCGAGGTCGGCTTGAACGGTTGTCCCTTGACGATGCCGATCGAGGCCAGCACGCCGCGCAGCTCCGGGTCGATGGCCGCGGCCGGCTCGTAGTCGACGAAGGCCTTCAGCTTGGTCCAGTAGATACTGTCGACCGGATACATCATGTCGACACGCCTGCCGCTGCCGTTGGGGAACACCATCGGCTTGACGTCCCTCTCCATCGCCCACAGCGGGTAGATTCGCGTCCGCTCGGCCAGCGCCACCGCCGGCGCCGGATCGGGGCCGTCCGTGCCCTTCTTCATGATGGTGCGGAAGAAGAGGAAGACGTTGTTGGTCGACGAGCGGAACGCGAAGTACCCCTGCGGCACCTCACCGTCGCAGCCCGGCGGCAGCAGCAGGTAGAGCCCGCCGCGCGCCCGGTCGGGACCGATCAGGCCGACGTCGGTGATGGTGCGCTGGAAGAAGTCGGTGAACATGCCGATGACGTCCGGCGGCGCGGCGACGACGAGGGGGCCGTCCTTCTTGAGGTCCAGGTAGCTCATCGAGTAGATGACGTCCGCGTTGGGCGTCGGCACCCATGCGCGGCTGTCCATGCGGTCCTTCCAGATCGGCAGCACGTTGTAGCCCGCGCCGAACGTGGCCTCGGAGCCGTCGCGCATGCCGATGGTGTTGAGCGCGGGCAGCATGGTCATGTAGGCATGGACGGCGTGCTGGTAGAAGAGCTCGTCGCGGAGCGACTCGGCCTCCTGCCGGGCGAGCCAGTTGCCGTTGTTGATCTGGCGCACCAGCGGCGGCGCCGGCGGCGCATTCTGGGCGACGGCAGGCGACACAAGCGCGACGAGGACGGACAGCGAGAGAGCGAGCGTCGTTTTCATGTCAGCTCACCGTACGGATCTGCGGCGGCTGCCAGGAGCCGTCCAGGATCGCCGCCTTGCCCCAGTAAGCGCGGATGTACAGGGAGAAGTGCCCCGCGGGGGCGGGCAGCCAGTTCGACTCCTTTTCCTTGCCGGGCGAGGTGGCGCCGGCGTAGAGCGTGAGCGAGCCGTCAGCATTGCGCTTGAGCGTGGTGTTCTTCGTGCCGAGGGAGTAGCGCTTGAGGTTGTTCGGGTGGAAGAAGTGATGCTCGTTATAGAGGGTCAGCGACCAGAAGCCGTTCACCGGAGGCTCCTGCCATTTCGCGAACGTGATCTCGTAGGTCTTGCCGCCGTCGAGCGCCGCGCCGGACGAGTCGTCGTCGGTGTAGAAGTACTGCGTCTCGTTCGGCTTGTTGTCGAACATGTTGGACTTGGCGGTGCCGGCGCGGCTGAAGTAGTCGACGCCGTAGCGGGCGTTGTTAACCGAGCGGTTCCAGCCGTTGCCCGCGGGCCGGCCGTTGTGCTTCCACTGGAAGAAGAGCGTGATCAGGTCCTTCTCGGCCTCGACGGCCGTGTCCACCAGCAGCTTTTTGAGCGCTGGGTCCTTTGCGGCCGCGGCGAGCAGGGCGCGGAACTGTGCGTAGAGCGCCTCTTCGCCCGGCAGCGGCGGCACCGTGTCCAGTACGCCGGCGAGCTGGTCGAAGAACTTCTCCGGCACGACCCAGGCGGTCTCGCCCCCGCCGGAGGACTGCGGCCCCGGGATCGTCGGCGCCGTGCTCCAGTCGACGGTCTTCATCTTGCCGTCGAACTCCTTCAGCGGGTAGGCGACGATCTGATTGATCCGCGGCTGGATCGCCTTCCGGTCCTCCGCCGTGTCGTTCATGAACACGCGCGGGATGGCGTTCGAGAGCTCGGTCGGGCTGCGCAGCACCGCCTGGACGCCGCCGGGCTTCTCGCCTTTCCACTTGGGCCCCACGAGCAGGTAGAAGCCGGGCTTGCTCTTGTAAGGCTTGCCGATCTCGACGAACTGGTCGGTGCGCGCATCGTAGATCGCGTATACCCAGAACCGCGTGCCGAAGTCCGGCACCTGGATCACCACCGGCTCCTCGTCGAGCGAGAAGAAGCCCAGACCGTAGACCACGTCCTGGTTGGGGCAGGTGATGAAGTTCTGCTCCGGAGGGATGTAGTCGTGCAGCATCGCGAGCCGACCGCGCGGCGCGGCCGGCAGCACGCCGTTGAGGAGACCTGGGTGCGGCGCCTGGGTGATCGCGGCGCGCCGGTTGGTCATGTACACCATCGGCCAGCCCCACACGTACGCCATGCGTGCGACCGACTGGACGTAGGCCGGTTGCATGTTCACCCCCGCCCCCGGCTGCGTCACCTTCGCGGGCGAGATCGGATACGGCACCTGCTGGGCGGCGACCGGTGCGGCAAGCGCTAGAGCCAAGAGAATGCCGAGAGCCTTCTTCATGGTCCCCTCCGCGAATGGGACAGGAAGAAGCTGTCTCGCCAGCCGCGCCCGGTATTTGGGACTTTGGTCCGACTCAATCGGCGAAGATCTGCTCCGGCTTCACCGTCGTCGCACCTTCCGCGCGCCGCGCATGCGCCGTCACGCATCCGCCCAGCAACAGCATCGCCGTCACCGCCACCGCCGCCCACTTGAGCATCACTCGCATGGCCTGCCTCCCATGCGAACGCGCGTCAGCATCGAACGTGCCATGGCGCCGGACGGGCGAGCACCCACGATTGGCGCGGGATGTCGTCGTGCGGCGAAGGCGCGTGCTGAAACGGGGCGGAAGAAACTACACGTCGTCTCTACACGACGCTAGCGTGACCGGCGCGCCACGGCTCGTCGACGGCGTGGCGATGCTCGACGCTCACGCGTCCGGCCTTCACGACGAGACGCCGCGGTGCCACGCCGCCCACCGCCTCGTCCAGCGCCGTGGCCTCCCAGACGACGAGATCCGCCGGCCGGCCCTCGGCGAGCGTGCGGTCACCCAGACGCAACATGCGCGCGGGTTCGGTGGTGACCATGGCGAGGGCCTGCGCCTGCTCTTCGCCCGTCCCCATGTGGGCGCCGACCGTCAGAAGGAACGCCATCAGCGCCGGATCGGCGTTGCCGACGGGGGTGAAGGCATTGCGCACGTTGTTGGTCGCGGCCGCCACCCCCACGCCGCCGGCCAGAAGCCGCTTGGCCGGGGCCAGACCCCGGCGCACCTTGTACGTGTCGCCGCGGCCCATCAGGTAGAGGTCGGTGGCGGGCAGCAGGATCACCCCCACGCGCGCCGCCGCCAGCTCGCGGATGATCCCGTCCGCCTCGGCCGGGGGCAGGGCGGCCAGCTCGGTCATGTGGCCCACGACCACGCGCCCCTGCCAGCCGAGGCGTGCGGTCTGCTCGCAGATATAGCGGACGTGGAGATGCGTGGGCTCGTCGAAGAAGTCCGCGTGGAAGTCCGCGTCCACGCCGAACTCGCGGGCCAGGCGGAACACGATATCGACGTGGGCGCGGGGGTCCGTGTCGTTGTAGGGGCAGCCGCCCACGAGATCGGCGCCCCCGCGCAGCGCCCGGCCCAGGAGCGCTTCCGTGCCCGGCGACTGGAGAATGCCTTCCTGCGCGAAGGCGCAGAGCTGGAGATCGAGGGCCGGCGCGTACTCGGCCTTGAGGGGAAGCAAGGCCTCCAGCGCCATGAGCCCCACGATGGGGTCCACCTCCACGTGGCCCCGCATGGCGGTGGTGCCGCTGCGCACGGCGAGGTCCAGCACCTGGCGGGCGCGGGCGCGGATGTCCTGCACCGTGAAGCGCTTCTTGGCCTCGCCGGTCACGCGGATGGCCTCCGCGAGCGTGCCTTCCACGCCGGGCGCGCGCGGGGACAGAAAGGCCTTGTCCAGGTGCACGTGGGCGTCCACCAGCCCCGGGGTCACCAGGCGTCCGCCCAGCTCGCGCGTGGCCGTGGCCGGCGCGGCCGCCGCGCCCGGCCCACTCGCGGGGGTTACCGCCGCGATCAGCCGGCCGCGGCAGCCGATGTCCACCCGGCGTCCCTCCGGGAGCAGGGCGTCGCGCAGCAGCAGGTCGAGGGGCGCGGTCACGCCAGGCCGCGGGCCAACGCGTCCAGCGCCTGCTCGAAGCAGGCCAAGGGCGCCCGCACCACGCCGGCGCCGATCTGCCCCGTGCCCGGCTTACGCCCGGCGATCCCGGTGTTGATCAGTGGCGTGATCCCCGTCTCCACGACCTTCCTCACATCGATCCCCACCGGCGCGCCGCGGTCGTCGAGCGTGGGGATGCGGAAGTGCGGGTGCTCGCCCAGCGTGATCTCGCCCATCTCCTCGGTGATGCGAAGGGCATCGCGGAGCCCGCCCGCGCCCACGAAGCCCACGACCGCCGGCGCGGCGGCCATGGCGAAGGCACCCAAGCCCACCGTCTCCACGATGGCGCTGTCACCCATGTCGGGGTTGGCGTCGGCGGCGCCATAGGGCGGGAAGTAGAGGCCTTGGGGAGTATTCACCGGCGCGGTGAACCAGCGCGGGCCGAGCCCCGCCACGCGGATGCCGAAGTCCGTCCCGTTTCGCGCCATCGTCGCCACCATGGTGGCGCCCGCCACGTCGAGGCACGGATCGGCCGAGGCCTTGGCCGCGGCCATGGCCAGGTTCAGGAAGAATTGGTCATTGCCGCCGATGAACTCGGCCAGCCGCGCCACCGCCCCGGTGTCCGGCGCGGTGCGCGCCAGATGCGGCATGAGGGCGCGGGCGAAGAGGGAGGAGGCTGCCACGTTCCGCTGATGCATCTCGTCGCCCATGCGGAGGGCTTGCGCCATGAGCGCGCGCAGATCCAGGCCCCCGGCCGCGCGCAGCGCCGCGCCCAGGAGCGGCCCTGTCTCGGCGGCCAGCCAGCGGAGGCGCGTCACCACGCTCTCGTCGTTGGCGCCGAAGCGCAGCACCTTGCCCAGCCCCTCGTTGATGGTGGCAAAGGCACGATTCCCCCGTGGCCGATTTTCCACCACGAACACCGGCATGGAGGCGGTGACCATGCCGGTCATGGGCCCCGCCGCGCCCGAGTGGTGGCACGGCGCCAGCTTCACCGCCCCCGACTCGACCAGCCGCGCGGCGCCCGCGTCGTCCCGCGCCCAGCCCTCGTAGCGGATGGCGCAGAGTATGGCGGTCTGCACCGGCGGGCAGGCGCGCTCCCAGGCCAGGGGCGGCCCGGAGTGGAGCACGGTGCGCTCGGCCAGACCCAGCGCCTCGCGCGCGGGTACGCAGTCCACCAGCATGGTCTGCGCCTCCACCAGGCGCGCGAGTGCGGCCGCGTTCGCCTCGCGAATGCTCAGGCGCCGTCCTCGTCTTCGAGCAGGGAGAGGAGCCGCGCGCGTTCGGGATCGCCGCCCGCGGGCGGGGTCCACTGCACGTGCAGCACCGGCACGCCCAGGCCCTCCAGCGTCTCGGCGAAGCTCTCGAGCCCGAGGTTGATCACGCGTAGCTCGCCACCGAGGTGCCTGAAGAGGTCGCGGTAGTCCGCCATCAGGCCCCCCCGTCCAGCAGCGCTTCGGCCACGGGCGGTTCGCCCGCGATGCAGGCGGCGGCGCGCGCGGCCTGGGCATTGGACGGCAACACCCACGCGCCGGCCGCTTCGAGCCGCGCCGTCTGGACCGCCAGACCCTGGGGATCGGCCGTGGTGCCGACGACGCTCGCCACCACGGCCAGTCCGCGGCCGTGGGCCTGGGCGTGGCGCCGCGCGGCCTCCAGTGCGGGCGCGATGTCGCCGGCGGGATCGATCGCGGCGCCGTGGCCCAGCACCACGTCCAGCAGCAGCACCGCGGTGTCCGGCTCTTTCGCCGCACGCTGGATCTCCTCAACCCGGAGCGCGGCGTCCAGCATGGGGTGCGCGCGGCCCACGGTGTACTCGTCCGCGCCCAGATCCAGCACGCGATGCGGCCCGCCCCCATGCCCGCCCAGATTGCCGCCCACGGTGTCTGCGCCCAGCAGGGGCTCCAGGATCAGGAGCGCCTCGTAGGCCAGCGTGCCACCTGCGAAGAGCCCCCGCACCGCCGCCGCCCCGGGTCCCCGCGCCGCCCGGTATTCCTTCACTCGCTCTCGCGCCGCCGCCGCGTCGGAGAAGGCGCGCGACTCCCACGTGCGGCCACGGCGCCGGGCCACGGCGGCGGCCGCCGCGTCCTCCAGCGTGGCCACGGTGGTGAGCGGGCCGCTCGTGCCCGCGGTGACCTCGCGCCCGAGCATGGCCACCACCGCGGGCTTGCCCAGCGCGCGCAGCCGAGCCTCCACCTTGGCGCGCACTGCCGGGGCCGGGGGCTTGCCCACCACCACGATCAGCTCGGTGGCGGGATCGGCGCCCAGGGCCTCCAGCGCTGCCAGCGTCATGGGGGCGCCTACCGGCTCCGACATGTCGCGCCCACCCACGCCGACGGCCTGGGAGACGCCTTCGCCCGCCGCGGCCAGCAGCGTCATCACCTGCTGGAGCCCGGTGCCCGAGGCGGCGACCAGGCCGATGCGCCCGCGCGGCACCACATTGGCGAAGCCCAGCGGCACGCCGCCCAGATACGCGGTGCCGCAGTCGGGGCCCATGAGGAGCAGCCCGCGCTCCGCCGCCAGGCGCTTCAGCGCGATCTCGTCCTCCAGCGCGACGTTGTCGCTGAAGAGCATCACGTGGAGACCTCGGCGCAGGGCCTTCCGCGCCTCGGCCGCCGCAAACACACCGGGAAGGGAAATCACGGCGAGGTTCGCGCCCTCCAGCCGGCGCACGGCGCTGTCGAGCGTGCGCGGCCGCCGCCGGCCGGAGGCCTCCACGCGCGCCCGCCGCGCGGTGAGGAGCGACTCCGCGCGCGCCAGCGCCGCCTCCGCCTCGGCGGCCGAATCCGTCCGCACCACGATGACGAGGTCGTTCGGCCCTGCGGCGCGCGCCTCCTCGGTGAGGAGCCCGGCGTCCGCCATCAGCGCCTGGTTGGCCGGCGTGCCCATCAGCGCCGCCGTCTCGCGCACGCCGGCGCCCGTGCGGAGCTCGCGCGCCAGTCCCATCAGCGCCACCGAGTCCTGATAGAAGCTGCGCTTGAGCGTGGTGCGCGTGATCACGCGGGCGTGGCCTCGAGGGCGGCGAGCGCCGCGCGCATGCCGGCCAGCGTGTCCGCGCCGGACGTCGCGCCCATGCGCGCCAGCGCGGCGGCGGCGGCGCGCGCGCCGGACGGCGACTTCGCCATGGCGAGATCGCGCAAAGGCTCGGAGAACTGGCCCGCGACGGCGTGACGCAGGAAGGCCGCGCCCACCGTGGTGGTGGCATCGACGGCGTGCGCCGTGAGGGCCCGCGCCACGGCTGCGGCCGCGGGCCAGCCATCGGCCAGTCGATGCAGGATCGCGAGGACGCCGACGAGATAGTCGTCGCCCGCTGGCGTGAGTCCTTCACCCAGGCCGATCAGCCCGCACGCGGCATCGATGAAGTCGGCCGCGTCGCGCGCGCCAATGGCGCGGCTCAGCGCGGCTCGGGCGGCCCGCCCCCGCGGCGACTCGAGCCCGGCCGCGCAGGGCTCCGGGCGCGTGTCGGCGAGCCCCGCGGCGAGCAGGACGCGCGCGGTCACGCCGTTCCGCACGGGGCGAACCGCGAGGTCCACGCGCGCGGCGCCGCCGAGATCGAGCGTGAGAGGACCGCCGGCGAGGTCCGCCTCCCACGACTCCAGCGCAATGGCGAACGGCGCGGCGAGTGGACCGGGCCCATGCAGGGTGAGCAGCGCGCCGTCCGCCGTCTCGAAGTTGACGGCGTGCTCGAACATGGAATGCGGCCGGTCGGGAAGACTTGGGTCCGTCTCGAGCCGGGCGGCGAGCTGCGCGCCGAGGGCGCGCACCCGAAGTCGCGTACCGATCATCGCGTGGCGAGAATAGGGCCTCCCCGGGGGGCGTTCAAGGGGGAGCCCCTCCCGCGGGCACACCTCAAGATTTCCTCAAGATTTGGCCGGCCCCTTGCCGGGGCGACCACCCTTGATAGATTCGTCACCGCATGCAGATCGGCGCCATCAAACGAGTGCTCGTCGGCGCCCCGATGCCGCTCGCCCAGGCGCGACACGAGCGACTCGGGAAGGCCGTGGCCCTGGCCGTCTTCGCCTCCGACCCCCTGTCGTCGGTCGCGTACGCGACCGAGGAGATCCTGCTGGTCCTCGTCCTCGCCGGCCACGCCGCCCTGAGCTATTCGCTTCCCGTGGCCATCGGTATCGCCGCGCTGCTCGCCGTGGTGGTCGTCTCCTACCGTCAGACGGTGCAGGCATATCCTCAGGGCGGCGGCGCCTACCTGGTCGCCAAGGACAACCTCGGCGTCTTCCCGGCTCTCACCGCAGCGGCGGCGCTCTTGACCGACTACGTGCTCACGGTGTCGGTCTCGGTGGTCGCCGGAGTGGCGGCGCTGACGTCGGCCTTTCCGGCGCTGCACGCCCATCGCGTGGTCCTGAGCGTGCTTGCCGTCGCCTTGATCACGACGGGGAACCTGCGCGGCGTCCGCGAATCGGGGCGGATGTTTGCCGCGCCGACCTACTTCTTCACCGTCAGCATTCTGGGAATGGTTGGCTATGGGCTGGTCGCGTCGAAGCTCGGGCTGCTTCCCGAGGCGCCTTACGAGCCGCACCCTCCGGGACTCGAGGGAATCGGGCTGTTCCTTCTCTTGCGCGCCTACGCCGCCGGCTGCACGGCCTTGACGGGCGTCGAGGCGGTGTCGAACGGTGTGCCTGCCCTCCGGCCGCCGGAGGGCCGCAATGCCCAGGCGGTGATGACCTGGCTCGGCGTCATCTCCATCACCATGTTCCTCGGCATCACCTACCTGGCGTTCGACTTCGGCATCATGCCCGGTGGGGACGAGACGGTCGTGTCCAAGATCGCGCGCCGGGTGTTCGGACCCAGCCTCATCTACTACGCGATCCAGGCGGCGACCATGCTGATCCTGCTCCTTGCCGCCAATACATCGTACGCGGACTTCCCGCGGCTCTCGTCCATCCTCGCCCGCGATCGCTACATGCCCCGTCAGTTCGCGACCCAGGGCGACCGCCTCGTCTTCTCCAATGGCATCCTGATCCTCAGTGCGTTCTCCATCTTGCTCATCGTGGGCTTCGGCGGCGACACACACGCCCTCCTGCCCCTCTACGCCATCGGCGTCTTCATCTCCTTCACCCTCTCGCAGAGTGGGATGGTCCGCCGCTGGCTACGCCGAAAGGAGCCCGGCTGGCGGTGGAGGGTGTGGGTGAACGCGGTGGGAGCGGCCGTCACCGCCATCGTGCTCCTGACGCTGGCCGTGACCAAGTTCGCCGAGGGAGCCTGGATCGTCGTGCTGATCATTCCCCTCCTCATCCTGACCTTCGTCGCCATGCACCGACATTACGAGGAGGTCGCCGTCGAGCTGTCGCTAGAGGGCTTCGATCGCCTTCCTCAGTTCGAGCACACCGTGCTGGTGCTCATCGGCGACGTCCACCAAGGCGTCGTCCGCGCCGTGCAGTATGCGAAGACGCTGGCCGGGCCATGCGCGGTGGTGCGCGCGGTGTACGTGGAGATCGATCCCGCGCGGACTCACCGGCTGGAGGAGAAGTGGGCCAAGTGCGGTTTCGGCATCCCTCTCGTCGTCCTGTCCTCGCCGTATCGGTCGCTGCTGCGCCCGTTGCTCGACTTTGTCGATCAGATTCAGCGGCGGGGCGACGATCAGATGGTGACGATCGTGTTGCCGGAGTTCATTCCTCGGCGGCTGTGGCAGCATCTCCTGCACAACCAGACGGCCTTGCTCGTGAAGGGGGCGCTCCTCTTCCGCCGGAACATCGTCGTTACCGACATTCCCTACCTCCTGAAGCGTTGAAGGTCCTTCGTGCCTCCACGTCCGAGATATGCCTGGATCACCCCGGGGTCTGCACGCACCTCCGCCGCCGTCCCCGCCACGGTGATGCGCCCGCTCGCCAGGACATAAGCCCGGTCGGCCAGGGCGAGTGCCTGGGCGGCCATCTGCTCCACGAGGAGAATGGTGAGCCCCTCCCCGCGCAGGCGTGCGAGGGCCTCGAAGATCTGGCGCAGGAGCAGAGGAGCCAAGCCCAGCGACGGCTCGTCCAGCAGGAGCACGCGCGGCCGCGCCATGAGGCCGCGGGCCAGGGCCAGCATCTGCTGTTGGCCGCCGGAGAGGCTGCCCGCCGGATCGCCCAGGCGCGCATGGAGGGCCGGGAAGAGAGCCAGGGCGTGCTCCATGGGCTCGCCAGCAGTGTCGGCCGGGCGCCCTCTGGCGGAGAGGGCGCCGAGGGCCAGATTATCGCGCACCGTCTGATCGCCGAAGATGCCGCGGCCCTCGGGGACGAGGGTGATGCCGCGATGGGCCACCCACCAGGGCGGGCGGCCGCCGATCTCCTCGTCGTCGAGGCGGATGGAGCCGGCGCGGGGGTGCAGCAGGCCGGCGATGGTCTTGAGGAGGGTGGTCTTGCCCGCGCCGTTGCCGCCGATCAACGCCACCAGCTCGCCCGGGCGCACCTCCAGCGATACGTCAGTGAGCGCCCGCGTGGCGCCGTAACCCGCCTCGAGGCCGCGGAGGGTCAGCGCGCTCATGCGGGGGCCGCGCCAAGATAGGCCTCGATCACCGCGGCATCGCGCTGCACGTCGGCCGGCGCGCCGCGGGCGATGATTCGGCCGTCGTCGAACACGGTGACCTGGTCGGACAGGGCCATCACCAGATCCATGTGATGCTCCACCAGCACCATGGCGGGACCGCCGCCGTCGCGCACGGCGGCCAGCGCCGCATCCAGCTCGGCCACCTCGCTCAGTGTGAGGCCGGCCGCGGGCTCGTCGAGGAGGAGCACGCGCGGGCCGGTGGCGAGCGCCCGCACGATCTCGAGCCGGCGGCGGAGCCCGGCGGCGAGCGCGTCGGCAGGCTCATCGGCGAGGGCGGCCAGGCCGTGGGCGGTGAGGCGGACACGGGACTCCGCGTGGAAGAAGCGCTCGCGGCGGCGCGTGGCGGGGAGGCCGGCGAGGGCGCCGAGGAGGCGGCCGAGGCGCGGGCCCGCGAGGCCCACGGCCACGTTGTCGGCCACGGTGAGCTCGCCGAAGAGCTGCGCGGTCTGGAACGTGCGCGCGACGCCGAGCCGCGCGATGGCGTGGGGCGCGGCGCCGGCGATGCCGAGGCCGCCCAGCGTGACCTGGCCTGCCTCGGGCCGGTAGTAGCCGGAGAGAACGTTCAGCAGCGTCGTCTTGCCCGCTCCGTTCGGGCCGATGACGGCGGTGATGCCGGGGGACGGGACGGCGAGCGTGACGTTGTCGAGGGCGGTCACCCCGCCGAATCTGACCGTCACGTGGTCGAGCGCGAGAAGCGTTTCCGGGGGTCTGGCCTCGACCTTCTGCTCCCCCTCACCCTGCCCTCTTCCCCTCTGGGGAAGCGGGGTGGAGCGCCTCGGGGTCACCGCGCCGACCACGCCGTGTGGGAGCCCGTAGATCGAGAGCAAGAGCAGGAGACCGTAGAGGATGAGGCGGTAGTCGGCGAGACGGGTGAGGAGCTCGGGGAGGAGGGTGAGCACGAGGCCGCCGACCACGGGGCCCGCGATGGTGTTGACGCCGCCGAAGAGGAGGGCGAGGAGGAACAGGATGGACTGCTGCAGCGTGAAGCTGTCGGGCGAGATGTAGCCGTTGAGGAAGGCGAAGAGCGCGCCGGCCCCGCCGGTGAAGGCGGCGGAGACGGTGAACGCGACGATACGGAGGTGATAGGGCGAGAGGCCCAGCGACTCCGCTGCGACCTCGCTGCCCTTGACGGCGAGGAAGGCCCGGCCCCAGGCCGAGCGACGAAGATTGGCGGTGACCCAGAGGGCGACGGCCGCCGCCGCGGCCACCACCCAGTAGTAACGGGCGAGGGGAAGCTTGGGGATGTTGAAGATACCGCCGGGGCCGCCCGTAACCGACACCCATTCCACCAGCACGCCCTCGACGATGATGCCGAAGGCGATCGTGACCATGGCCAGATAGGGCCCGGTCACGCGCAGCGCCGCCGCGGCCACGACCGCGCCCACGAGCGCGGCGGCCGCGATCGCCGTCATGGTCGCCGCCCAGAGCGGCACGCCCGCGCGCGTGGCGGCGAGCGCGGCCGCGTAGGCGCCGATGGCGTAGAAGCCGGCGTGGCCCAGTGAGATCTGGCCCGTGAAGCCCACGAGCACGTTGAGGCCGGCGGCCACGATGACGAGGAGCGCGGTGCTGGCGCCGAGGTAAAGATAGTACGTGTTGGCAGTCAGGAGGGGCAGGGCCGCGGCGGCGGCGGCGAGGGCGAGCCAGCCCACGCGTGCCATCACACCCGCCGCGTGGCGGGGGCGCCGCCCAGGCCGTCCGGCCGCATCACCAGCACCAGGATCACCAGCGCGAAGCCCACGATCTCGCGCGCGCCGGTGGAGACATAGCCCGCCACGAATGACTCGATCAGGCCGTAGCCGAGCCCGGCCACAATGATGCCGGGCGCGGAGGTGAGTCCGCCGATGATGGCCACCGCGAAGGCCTTGAGGCCGATGATGGTGCCCATGGTGGGCGCCACGTTCAGGATGGGTGCCAGCAGCACGCCCGCCACCCCGGCCAGGAGCGCGGAGAGCGCGTAGGCGGCCATGACCGCGCGGGGCACGTTGATGCCCATGAGCCCGGCGGCCTCCGCATTCCACGCCACCGCCTTCCACTGTTTCCCCCACCGCGTGCGGTGATAGAGCACCTGCACCAGCGCCATCACCGCCAGGCCCACGATCGGAATCAGCAGCTCCTGCGGATAGAAGCCCGCGCCGCCGAGGAGAATGGGCTTCCGCGTCAGCGCCGAGGGGAAGGCGCGCGCGTCCTTGCCGAACGACAGCATGGCCACGTTCTCGGCAATGATGCCGAGCGCGATCGTGGAGAGGAGCCAGGCGGGCGAGCCCGCGAGAAAGAAGGGGCGCACCGCAACGCGCTCCACCAGCATGCCGAAGAGCGCGAGCGCGACGAGCATGAGTAGTAGCGCGGCGGGGAGCGGCCAGCCCAGCCCCACGTAGGCCGCGTAGGCCACCACCGCGCCCGCCATCACGGCGTAGCCCTGCGAGAAGTTCATGGTGCGGCTGGTCACCCAGGTGATGTGGTACCCCAGGGCGACCAGCCCGTACATGCTGCCCAGTGCCAGCCCGCTGACGACGAGCTGGAGGACCACTGCCTAGCGCGGTCGGGCCATGAGAACGGCCCAGATGCGAGGCGGCGAGGAATGCGACGAGCGAGGCGTATCTGTTCGTACGTCGAGCGAGGGGCGACCGAGCCAACGAAGCAGATGCGTCGTTATCATGGACCGACGGGGACGATCTTGCCGTGCTTCCAGACCACCATGACGTAGTCCGCGTCGGTCAGCGCGTCGTGCTGCTCGGCCGTGAAGGGCTGCTTGTAGGTCTTGATGAGGCCCTTGTACTCGGCCTTAAGGCTTTCGAGCGCGTCGCGGACCTTCGGGCCGTCCGTGCTGCCCGCCTGCTCGATGGCGAGGGCGACCAGATGCATGCCGTCGTAGGCGTTCGCCGTGCCCACGGGCGCGATCACGTCCTCGGGCCCCTTCACGTTGTACTTCTCGCGCAGGGCCTTCAGGAGGGCCTGGCCCCGCTCGTTCTGCTTGCCGAAGAAGGAATAGGTCTGGACGAAGACCACGCCGTCGGAGAGATCCCCGGTCAGCTCGGCGAAGCGCCCGCCCGAGATGCCCCAGTGGGAGATCATGGGCACTTCCCAGCCGATCTTGGCGCGCGACTTCACGACCTGCGCGCCCTCGGGCGCATTGGCCACGAGGATGACGTGATCGGCGCCGGCGCCCTTGAGCCGCAGCAGCTGCGGGCTCATGTCGGGGTCGTTCCAGTTGAACTTCTCGATGCCCACGGGCTTCACTTTCTTGTCACCGAGCCACTTGCCCAGGCCCGCCTCGTTCGACTGGCCCCAGGCGGTGTTCTCGAGGAGGAGGCCCGGCTTGCCCTTCTTCATCACGTCCACGGCGTAGCGGGCGAGGTACTTGTCCACGTAGTCGTCGTTGGCGGAGACGCGGAAGGCGAAGTTGGGGGTCTGGCCGTTCCGCGTGATGTTGGTGCCCGCCGCCCACGCGCCCATGTACGGGGTCTTGAGCTCCGCCCACACCGGCACCTGCGCCAGCGCCACCGTGGTATGGAGACCGCCGAACACTACCGTGGCCTTCTCCCGCTCCACCAGCTCGCGGGCGATGGTCACGCCCTTGGCGGGATTGCCCTCGTCGTCGCGGATCACCATCTCGAGCTTGCGCCCGCCGAGGAGCCCGCCCTTCGCGTTCACCTCGTCCATGGCGATCTGTATCCCGCGCTTGATCGCCTCGCCTGAGGCGGCCGACCCGCCGGAGACCGCGGCGGCGAGCCCGATCCTGATGGGCTCTTTGGATTGGGCGCCCACCGAGACGGTGAGGGCGGCAAGAGCGAGCAGTGCGAGACCGAGGCAAGCCAGACGGCGCATGGTCACCCTCCTTCGGGATTTCCTAGGTAGCACGAAACGGGGGGCCTAGACCAGCGGCCAGACGTCGGAATGGGTGCGGGGGAACAGGATGTCCAGGAGGGCGCGCGCCTCGCCGGTGCGGACCATGCAGTCGGGATATGTCGCCATCAGCTGATCGAGGCTCTGATAACCGAGGACGAGCTGCACCCACGCGAGCCCGGGGAACAGCGCCGAGGGCCGCCGCGGATCCGCTGAAGGGATCCCGAACTCCTGGCCCACCACGTCGCGCGCCAGCTCCCACGGCTCGGCCGTCTTCACCCGGCCCTCGTCGAAGACGAGCCGGACACCTTGCCGGTAATTGCTGAGCGTCAGCGCGCCGGCGTAGCCGGCCAGGGCGGAAGCGGCGAGGCGGCGCTCGAGGGCCGGGGCGACCTGGCGGAGGAAGCCCGCCATGTCCGGGATGCGGGCGTAGAGGGCGTAGGGCCGCCAGCGGTCGGTCAGCTGAATGGTTTCGTAGAGCGGGTTCTCCAGGCCCACGTGCCAGAGCTGTATCTGGGTGAAGGTGCCGCCATACCGGGCCGCGTAGGCGCTGCCGGTGGCCTCCAGATACGCGTGGACGGCCGGGAAGGGGGCGCGCCAGGAGAGGCCCGGCCGGATCTCGTAGTGCGTGAGCGCGGCCGCTGATCCCGCCCAGAGGACCGGAATGTGCGAGAGGAAGCCCGCCCGCTCGCCCTCCTGACTCTCGATCACGCGGAAGTCGACCCGCGAGAGGCTGCCGGGGCTGTGGCCCTCCAGCTCGTAGCGCCAGAGGCGCGCGTCGCGCGGCACCGAGACCGCGCTGCGAGTCCGGCTCCGGTCGTCGAGATCCACCACGAACGGCAGATCGTCCGCGCGCATTGGACGCACGCGGAAGGGCAGGCGCGCGTCGGAGGCGGGCGGCGCGAGATCACTGCGGGAGAACCGCGGCCCGCCGCCCCGCGGCAGCGCCATCTCGTAGCCGAACTGGCGATAGAACCAGGGGATGCCCGCGATCACCTGCATCAGCTCGCCACGCTCGGCGCTCGCGCGATGGAGCGCCTCGAACTGAGCCCGCACGAGCCCACGGCCCCGGTAGTCGGGCCGCGACCCCACCAGCTCGGGCTGACCCACGCGGAACGGCACGCCCCCGTACTCCCAGGTCTGCGAGATCAGGAGCATGGAGGAGACGATAGCGCCCGTCTTCCGATCCTCCACGATGAAGCCGTCCTCCGACTTGAACGTGGGGTGGCGGCCTCCGAGGAGATCGCGCGTCCAGACGCCGAGCGGCGGGAACGGCTCCGGCATGTCCTGAAAGCGGATCTGGTCCGCGTTGAAGGCGGCCAGGGCGTCCGCGTCGGCCGCGGTGGTGCGGCGGAGGATCAGCCCGTCCCCGAGATCCTGGACCATGACGCCACCGAGTAGCACGGCGGCGGCGCCAAAGGCAATGCGGCCGGTGGTCAGCTCTTGGGCGGGGTGATGCCGTAGCTCTTCAGCTTGCGGTAGAGATGGCTGCGCTCGATGCCGAGCTTCTCGGCGGTGCGCGTGACATTGCCCTCGTGGGCGCGCAGCTCGGCGAGGATGAAGGCGCGCTCGAACGCGTCGCGCGCCTCCTTGAGCGTCTTCTCGCGCTGAATCTCCTCGGCGCCGGAGGCCGGCTCCTTGGGGCGGAGCGGGGGCGGGAGGTCCTCGGGCCCGATGATGTCGCGCGGGGTCATGATCACGAGGCGCTCGACCATGTTGCGCAGCTCGCGCACGTTGCCCGGCCAGTCGTAGGCGAGGAAGTAGGCGAGGGCTTCCACCGACACCGTCTTCGCGCGCTTGCCGTTCTGTGCGGAGAAGAGCGTAATGAAGTAGGACACCAGCGCCGGGATGTCCTCCTTGCGCTTGCGGAGGGGCGGCACCTCGATGGGGATGACGGCGAGGCGGTAGTAAAGGTCTTCGCGGAAGCGGCCCTGGGCGATCTGCTCCTTGAGGTCCTGGTTGGAGGCGGCGAGCACGCGCACGTCCACCTGGAGGGTCTCCTTGCCGCCCACCCGCTCGAAGGCCTGCTCCTCCAGCACGCGCAGGACCTTGGCCTGGGTCTTGAGGCTCATGTCGCCGATCTCGTCGAGGAAGATCGTGCCGCCGTTGGCCGCCTCGAACTTGCCGCGATGCCGCGCCACCGCGCCGGTGAAGGCGCCGCGCTCGTGGCCGAAGAGCTCGGACTCGATCAGCTCCTCCGGAATGGCCGCGCAGTTGACCTCGACGAAGGGCGCGTCGCGGCGGGTGGACTGGGCGTGGATGGCGCGGGCCACCAGCTCCTTGCCGGCGCCGTTCTCGCCGTGGATGAGCACCCGCCCGTTGGTCGGCGCGGCGACGGCGATCTGGCCGCGCAGCTCCTCGATGAGCGCGCTCTTGCCCACGATCTGCTGGCCCCGGTCGAGTTGCTCGCGGAGGGCGCGGTTCTCGCGCTCGAGGCGCGAGTGCTCGAGGGCGCGGCTGACGGCGAGCAGGGTCTTCTCGAGCGATAGCGGCTTCTCGATGAAGTCGTAGGCGCCGAGCTTGGTGGCCTTCACCGCGGTCTCGATCGTGGCGTGGCCCGAGATCATCACCACCGTGGTCTCGGGCTGGCGTTGCTTGATCTCGGCGAGGGCCTCCAGCCCGTCCATGCCCGGCATCCAGATGTCGAGGAAGATCAGATCCGGCGTCTCGTCGGCGAGCTTGGTGAGGGCGTCGGGCGCCGAGCCGACGGAGGTGATGCGGTAGCCCTCGTCCTCCAGCACCGCGCGCAGCGTGGCCTGGATGGCGCGCTCGTCGTCGACGATCAGGATGTGCTCGCGCGGCACGCTAGACCTGCAGCGGCGCCGCCGCGGCGGCGAGCCGGCCCGCGGGCAGCTCGATCACGAAGCGGCTGCCCTGGGGAAGATTGTCCTCCACCCAGATGCTCCCGCCGTGGTCGGTGACGATCTGGTGCACGATGGCGAGGCCCAGCCCCATGCCGGTGGCCTTGGTGGAGAAGTAGGGGACGAAGAGCCGCTCCTTGTCCTCCGGGCTGATCCCGGGCCCGGTGTCCGAGACCATGATGCGGGCGCGCCGGGACTCGGCCAGCCAGACCGTCTCCACCAACACCTCCCCCGTCACCCCCACCGCCTCCACCGCGTTCTCCACGAGGTTCAGCACCGCGCGCTTGATCTGGTTCGGGTCCACCTCGATCGGCGGCAGCTCCGTCGAGAACGCGGACTTGATGCCCAGCGCGGGGTGCGACTCCCGGTAGAGCACGCACACACCGTCGAGCAGCCGCGCCAGGTCGGTCGAGCGGAGCGCCAGCGCGGGCATCCGCGCGAAGCGGGAGAACTCGTCCACGAGCTGCTTAAGACCGTCCACTTCCTGGATGATCGTGCCGGTGGCCTCGTCGAGCAGCCGTTTTTCGTCGGCGCTGCGGTCACCCGCCAGTCGGCGGCGGAGACGCTGGGCCGAGAGCTGGATGGGGGTGAGCGGGTTCTTGATCTCGTGCGCGATGCGCTGGGCGACCTCGCGCCAGGCGGCCAGGCGCTGGGCTTTCAAGAGCTCGGTGAGGTCGTCGAACACCAGCACCATGCCCATGTCCGCGCCGTCCGGGCCCTTGAGCGCGGTGGCCGAAGCCAGGAGCGTGATGGCCTGGCCGTCGCGCCGGAGGTGCACCTCGCGCTCCACCGTGCCCTCGCCCAGACGCGCCATGCGCGCGACCAGGGCGGAGATCTCCGCATAGTCGGGCCGGCGCAGCGCCACGCTGGCGGAGAGGCCCTGGACGCTGCTCGCGGGGATCCCCAGCATGCGCTCGGCCGCCCCGTTGATCGTCGTGATGCGCCCGGCGGGATCGAGCGAGACCACGCCGGTGGCCACCGCGCCCAGCACGGTCTCGGTGTAGCTCCGGCGCATCTCCATCTCGCCGTGCTTGGCCTGGAGGTCGGCGTACGCGGCCTCGAGCTTCGCCTTGGACGAGGCGAGGTCGCTCGTCATCTGGTTGAAGGAGTCCACCAGGATGCCGATCTCGTCGTCGGCGCGCGCCTGCACCTTGTAGGCGAGGTTGCCCGCGGCGACTTCTCGTGTTCCCTCCGCCAGCATCTGGATGGGCTCGGTGATGCCGCGCGCGAGGTAGAGGCCGAACCAGGTGGCGGAGAACACGATGATCAGCGTCATCAAGAGGAACAGCAGGATGTAGATGCCCTTGATGGGATTCTTCAGCAGCTTGAGCTGCTTGTATTCCTGGAAGGCCTGGCTGATGCCGCGCAGGCGGTTCTCGAGGCGCTGGGCCACATGGATGGAGACGACGAGGCTGCCGATCACCTCGCGATCCAGGTCGCGCACGGGCACGACGGCCTGGATCATGTCGCCGTTCTCCAGCTCCTGCACGGTCGTCACTTCCTGGCCGCCCAGCCCCTGCGCGATCTTGCCCTGGGCGATGGCGCGCGTGCCCATCGAGCCCATGGCGGGGTCCTTCACGTGCAGGATCTCGTTGCTCTTCCGGTCGAAGAGGGTGATCGCGGAGAGGGCGAGCCGCTCACGCTGCTCGCCGAGGAAGGCCTCGAGCGGCTCGCGCTGCGTCTCCGACATGAGCCCCTCCCGCTCCACCACGCGGGCCATGAAGCGTCCGTGGCGAAGGGCGGTGCTCTCGAGCGTCTGGTAGTAGGTCTGAGCGACCTCGAGGGCCTGGTCCAGGGGCTTCTCGACCTGCGGCTTGAACCAGCCCTCGATCGAGGTGGTGATGAAGTTGGAGGCGATGATGAAGATGAGGATGCTCGGCACCAGCGCGAGGGACAGAAAGGCGAGGACCAGCTTCACCTTGAAGCGGGCGCCGATGCCCTTCTGCCGATGCTCGAAGCCGAGCTTGACGAGGTTGCGGAAGAGAAGGACGAGGAGCAGCAAGAAGACGATGACGTTGAGGTTCAGCAGCGCCAGCACGACGAGATTCGACGCGACCGGCAGCTGGGGGGCCCGCAGCGCGAACTCGAAGGACGAGGCCAGGACCAGCACCACCAGCACCGCGCTGATGATGAGCAGGTTGCGCTTGCGCTTGCCCTGGTCTCGGGAGGTCTCGGCGAGCGGGCTCACTGGCTGCGGCTCGGCGTCAGGAGGTTGGACTGGATCCAGGGCGTCTCGGCG
Source organism: Candidatus Methylomirabilota bacterium (assembly GCA_035764725.1). NCBI lineage: Bacteria > Methylomirabilota (SeqCode) > Candidatus Methylomirabilota bacterium. Next base: position 19,999 of record DASTYT010000137.1, read on the forward strand.
GCGTCGCCGGTCATACGGGCGACCCACGAGTTCTGGCCGTTGAGCGAGACGTCGGCGCGCACGCGCACGTAGTAGAGCTCGCGGCCGTCGAGCGAGGCTCCCGGCGCGAGCTTCGAGAGCCGGAGGTCCGAGAGCACGCGCTGGGCCTCGCGAAGGTTCTTCGTGAGGAAGGGCTCGCGCTGCTCGCCGGCGAGCGAGGCAACGCGGTACTCCTTGGTGAGCACGTTGTACGTGAGCTGCCGCTCCACCATGCGCGTTTGCACCATGCGCTCGACCCAGAAGCGGCTGTATTGCCAGAGCTCCACGTGGTAGCGCACGTGCGTCGGCACGCCGGAGTGGAGGCTCTCGTGCAGCGTGGCCGGGATCGCGCCCAGCAGCACGACCTGGACCGTGACGTCGAAGTCGTTGAAGAACACGGAGAGGTTGCCGATGCGGATCTCGGCCTCGGCGGGCGCCGAGCCGACGAGAACCAGGCCGGCCAGGGCGCAGACCGCGAAGATGAGGTGCGAGGTCCGGGGGCGGGAAATCGGCGTCGCCACGACCGGACCATTATAGCGTTCGGCCGGGCAGGGGGGGCAGGAACCACCCCTGGGGGACGGCGGCGGCTAGAGCGCCGCGACGCCCGGAGCGGACGGGTAGGCGGCCTCGGCGACCAGGTCCTCGACCCGCGCGCTGCGGTACCGCCGCCGCTCGGGAGCAGCGGCCTTCCGGATCGCCGCCACGAGCTGGTGGTTCATGGCGTGCCCGGCGTTCCGCGCGACCACGTGGCCGAGGATAGGCCGGCCGAGCAGGAAGAGGTCACCGACCAGGTCGAGGATCTTGTGGCGCACGAACTCGTCCGGGAACCGCAGGCTTTCGTTGAGGATCGTTCTCTTGCCCACCACGATGGTATTGTCCAGCGAGCCGCCGCGGGCGAGCCCGCGCTGCCGCATGGCGCCGACGTCTTTCAGGAATCCATAGGTGCGAGCGGGCGCCACGTCCTCGGCGAACGTCTTCGGGGTGATCTCGACCGTCACCGCCTGGAGCCCGATCGCGGGGTGCTCGTGGTCGAGGGTATAGCTCACCCGGAACGTGTCGCAGGGGAACATGCGCAGCCACCGTGAGCCGTCCTCGATCGAGATTGGCGTCCCGATGCGGATGGGGCGCCGGAGGGCGGGAAGGGGCACCTGACCCGCGCGCTCGAGGAGGTCCATGAACTCCTTGGCGCTGCCGTCCAGCCCGGGCAGCTCGTCGCCGGACACGTCCACGAGGAGATTGTCGAGACCCAGTCCGGCCGCGGCGGCCATGAGGTGCTCGATCGTCCGGACCCGCACGCCAAAGGCGCCAACGGTGGTGGCGAAGTGACCGTCCACCACGTGGTCCGTGTTGGCGGGGATCAGGGTGCCGTCGGGGGCCCGGAAGAGAATGCCAGTGTCACTGCCGGCGGGGGTCACCGTCAGGCGGGCCGTCTCGCCGGAATGGAGACCGAGACCCTCGATCGTGACCGAGCGTCGAACGGTCGTCTGATGGTCCATGGCCGGGACAGGGATGAGCAAGCCAGGTGCCACACCGCGTTGTTGCCATCTAACATATTGACTAAGTGGACATAAGGGTCAGAACACCCCCGCTAGCCCTTGCCGCGTTGTGGTACGGCTGACACTCGATGACACCGAGCTTGTCTCATTTCGGTGACAGCTAGCTGACGCTCAGACATCGACGATCAGCCGGGCTTCGTAGCCGCCTGGCACCGCCTCGACCGATACCTGATGGAGCGTGGCCGCCTTCACAACGGTGCCCAGCCGGTGCCGGCGCGGGTCTACCTCCTCTCCTCCGAGGAAGGAGTGGAGGCGGAGCGGCTCTCCACCCACCCGAGGAGAGGTCTCGAACACCTCGAGATCGACGGCCCGCGCCACGAAGCCCTCGACCTCATGGACGTAGAGGCACTCGTTGATCCAGCTGACCAGGAGGGACTCGATCGTCTCGGCATGGGCCCGGACCTCCCGGCGGTCGCGCACCTCCACCGAGGCGGGCTCGACGATCAGGGCGAAGACGCCGAGGGCGGTCTGCACGAAGGCCTCGGCGGCGGTGGGCCCCCGGCCGATGACCCCCACGTCCGCTTCGACGTCGAAGTAGTCGTAGCCTGGCGTCACGGCGCGGCCCCATCGGCGCGACGCCCGAGATCGCCCCAGCGCGCCTGCAGCAGCGCGACCGCGACCGGGCCCGCCGTCTCGGTGCGTAGCAGCCGCGGCCCCAGGCCCGCGACGAGTGCGCCGGCCGCGCGGAGGGCCTCGACCTCGTCGTCGGCGAGCCCCCCCTCTGGGCCGACCACCACCGCCGCGCGCGGGGGGCGAGCCGTCGGCAACACCTCGGCGAGCGGCGCGGTCTCGCGCTCCCAGAGGCAGACGAGGACGCCCTCGCGGTCGCGCGCGTCACGCGCGGCCAGCCAGTCGGCGAGCGTGGCGGGCGCGGCCACGCCGGGCACGATCGCGCGACCGCACTGCTTGGACGCCTCGCGGGCCACGCGCTCCCAGCGGGCCCGCCGCGCCGCCCAGCGCGCGTGACTCTCCTCGCGCGCGATCGAGCGGGTGGTCATGAGCGGGGCGACCGCGCCCACGCCCAGCTCCGTGCTCATGCGAATGATGGTCTCGAGCTTGTCTCCCTTGGGCATGCCCTGAGCCAGGGTGAGCCCGAGCGGCGACTCGTCCGCGGGCGCGCCGGCCTCGAGGATCTCACCCTCCGCGCGCGTGCCCAGCGCGGTGAGGCGCACCGTCCATTCGTGGCCGAGCCCATCCATCGCCCGGACGAGGTCGCCCACGCTGAGGCGCAGCACGCGGCGCACATGGCGCGTCTCGCCGGCGTCCAGCACGATGCGCGCGCCGCGCACCGCGTCGGGGCGCACGTGGACGCGCGTCCCGGGAGCGCCGGCTCCGCCGGCGGGGATCATTCGTCTCGCCGGGAGACCAAACCGTCCAGGCCGCGACTTGGCCTCTCCGCGCCTTTGGCGCTCATGGGGTGACGTGGTCTCTGACCAGCAGCGAGGCCGCCCAGCCGTCGCGCTCGAGCGACTCGCGGGGGGTGAAGCCGTGGGGGACGAGCGCGCGCGTCACCTGATCGTCCTCGCCGACCAGCATGCCGCCCAGCACGAGGGCGCCGAAGGGCGCGACGCGCCGACGGTACTCCCGCACGAGGGCGAGGTGGGTATGGGTCAGGATGTTGGCCAGCACGAGATCGTAGGCCGCGGCGCGGGGTAAGGACTCGGGCCCGCCCGTGCTCACGTCGATGCGGTCGTCCACGCCGTTGGCCGCGGCGTTCTGCCGGGCGGCGGAGATCGCGTCCGGATCCAGGTCGATGGCGGTGACGCGCGGCGCGCCCAGCGCCACCGCCGCCACCGCGAGAATGCCCGTGCCCGTCCCGACGTCGAGCACCCGGCCGGCCGGCTTGGCGGCCAGCCAGCGATCGAGCAGGGCGAGACAGCTCTCGGTGCTGCCATGATGCCCCGTGCCGAACGCGCGGCCGGGCTCGATGACGATCCGCAGGCGTCCCGCGGGCGTGGGCGTCGTCTCCCACGGCGGCGCCACGAAGAGCCGCTCGCCGACGGACAGCGGCGGGAACGACTGCTGCCAGGCGCTGGCCCACCGCTCGTCGTGGATGGGGTGGATCTCGGCGTCCCCGCCGATGTCGAACTGCATGGCGCGCAGTCCGGCGCGGTAGGTCTCGACGGCGCGGAGCAGGGCGGTGGAGGACGCGCTCGCCGCGTAGAACGCCCGCAGCCGCGGCGGCGTGGGAGGCGTCTGCTCCTCGACCACGCCGAGGGCGCCCTGCTCCCACAGGAAGTTCGTCAGGCCCTCGGTCGTCTCCGCGGTGGTGGGAACGGTGAGCTCCCAGAACTCCATCAGGAGCCGAAGAGCTGCTTCATCCGCTCGACGAAGGACGTGTGTAGCGGCCCCCCGTGCTGGTTGGAGTCGCGATGGAACTCCTCGAGCAGCTCCCGCTGGCGCGCCGTGAGCTTGGTGGGGACTTCGAGCACGACCTGATAGACGGCGTCGCCGTGGCCACGTCCCCGGAGGTGCGGCAGGCCCTTGCCGCGCAGGCGGAGCTGCGCGCCGGGCTGGGTGCCCGGCGGCACCGTCAGCGTGGCCTTGCCGCCCAGCACCGGCACCTCCACGGAGTCGCCCAGCGCGGCCTGCGGGAAGGACAGCGGCAGCTCGCAGAGGAGATCGGCGCCCTGCCGCACGAAGATCTCGTGCGGCTTCACCGTGAGCACGACGTAGAGATCGCCGGGCGGGCCGCCGAACACGCCGCCCTCGCCCTCGCCGGCGAGCCGGAGCTGATTGCCGTCCTCGACGCCGGGCGGGATCGTGACCTTGAGGAGCTTCTCCCGGCGCACGCGCCCCTGGCCGCGGCAGTCCTTGCACGGGGCGCGGTTGATCTGCCCCTCGCCCCCGCACTGGGGGCACGGGCGCGCCACCGTGAGGAAGCCCTGGGAGAAGCGCACCTGGCCGGTGCCGCGGCAGGCGCCGCAGCCCTCGGGCTTGGTGCCGGGCTGCTGGCCCGACCCATGACACGTCTCGCAGGTTTCATTTCGTGGAATCTGGAGCTTTGTTTCCAGCCCCTCCGCCGCCTCCTCGAGGGTCAGCTCGAGATCGTAGCGGAGGTGCTCGCCGCGCCGCGCGCGGGTGCGGCGGCCACGCTCGCCGCCGCCGAAGAAGCCCTCGAAGAGGTCCTCGAAGATGGTCCCAAAGCCCTGGTCCGCTGGTCCAGCCCCGGACGTCGGCGCGGTGCCGAAGCGATCGTAATGCGCGCGCTTGTCGGGGTCGGAGAGGATCCCGTAGGCCTCGGTGACCTCCTTGAAGCGCTCCTCGGCGGCCTTGTCTCCGGGATTCTTGTCGGGGTGGTAGAGCCGCGCGAGCTTGCGGTAGGCGGTCTTGAGAATGGTGTCGTCGGCGTCGCGCGGCACGCCGAGCACCGTGTAGTAGTTCTTGACCGAGGCCACGCTAGGGTTCGCCCGCGCCGCCGTCAGCGTCCTTCATGGCGACGGTGACCTGGGCGGGACGGAGCACCCGGCCGTTGATGAGATAGCCGCGCGCCGTCTCGTCGACCACCGTCATGTCGGGCTGGCCGACCGCGGGCACGCGGGCCACCGCCTCGTGGCGCTCGGGGTCGAAGGGCGCGCCCACCGCGGAGAACGAGGTCACCCCCGCGCGCTCGAGCACGCGGAGCAGCTCGCGCTGGATCAGCTCCACCCCGGCGGTGACGGCCGCGGCGGCGGGATCCTGGCGGGCCGCCTGCAGCGCGCGATCGAAGTTGTCCAGCACGGGGAGGAGATCGCGGACCAGCGACTCCGCGGCCGAGCGCACGTACTCCTCCCGCTCGCGCACCGCACGCTTGCGGTAGTTGTCGAACTCGGCGACGGTGCGGATGTAGCGGTCCCGCGTGGCCTCGGCCTCGCGGGTTTTCGCCTCCACCGCCTCGCGCAGCCGCTCGACCTCGCGCTCGAGGTCGAGCCCGGTGGCGCCGTTCCAGTCTTCTGACCCTTCGCGTTGATCGGACATTGCGGAGAAATTATAGCAGACGCCCCGAGGGCGCCCGGGGCCCCTCAGGAGGGCAGGTAAAGGTCGGAGCGGACGCGCGAGAGCGAGGACGAGACCAGCCGTGCCGTCTCATCCACAATCGAGATCACGTCGGAGTAGAGCATGCGCCGGGGCCCGACCACGCCGAGCACGCCCAGGACCTGGTCACGATAGGTATAGGTCGAGGCGACCAGGCTCACCTCGCGCAGCTCCTCCATCGGGTTCTCGTTCCCGATCAGCACGCGCACCCCGCGCTCCTGCGCCATCTGCGAGAGGAGGTCGATGAGCCGCGCCTTCTCCTCGAAAGCATGGAGAAGTCTCCGCATCGTCGTCACGTCGCCGAGGTCGGGGTGGTCGAGCATGTTGAGGGCCCCGCTCACGTAGAGCGTGCGCGCGCGGAGCAGGGCTACCACCTGATCCAGCAGCGGGCGGCTGCGCGTCCAGAGCGGATCGAGGGGATCCAGCGGGACGCCGATCTCGTCGACGATCGCCTGGAACGTGCGGCCGCGGAAGCGGCGCGTGAGCGCCCGCCCGATCTCGCGGAGCTCGTCGGGCCCCAGCCGGCCGTCGACCGACAGCGCCTGCGTGGTGACCCAGCCGGTGTCGGTCACGACCACTGCGAGGGCACGTCCCTCGGCGAGCGGCATCAGCTCGATGCGGTCCAGCGCCGTCTGCTTGAGGGGCGGCGCGAGCAGGATGCCCGTCATGTTGGTGCCCTGCGAGAGCGCGGCCGGCGTCTCCGCCATCAGCCGCTCGGCCGCGCTCGTGGGGGGCGCGGGGGCCGTGTCCCGGGACGGGGCGGGCGCGGCCTTCTCACCCCAGGGCATGCCGCGGAGATGGTCCACGTAGAAGCGATACGCCTTGTCGGTCGGCACGCGCCCCGCGGACGTGTGAGGCTGGGAGAGATAGCCCATTTCCTCGAGATCGGCCATCGCGTTGCGGATGGTGGCCGGAGAGAGCCCACGCATGTGGCGTCGCGAGATCGAGCGCGAGCCCACCGGCTCGGCGTTCTCGACGTACTCCGCGATCACCGCCAGCAGGACCTGGCGTCGCCGCTCGTCGAGGTGATCGGGGCCCGTCATGTCGTCATCGTACAACTACAGCAGGTCGACAAACAGGGCGTCGGAGAGGAAGAACCCGTCCTCGGTGAGCCGCGTCCGGCCGCCGCGCGTCTCGAGGAGGCCGCGGGCCCGCCAGTCGTCCAGCCGCTCGGGCAGGCGCCCGCGCTCCAGCGCGAGCCGCTCCGCGAGCCAGGCCTCGGGCACGCCGTCGCTGGTGCGGAGCCCGAGGAAGAGGCGCTCGGCCAGCCGCTGGCGCGCGGTCAGCGTCTCGTGCGTAGCCACCGGGAGCCGGCCCGCTTCCACGGTGGCGCAGTAACGTTCGAGCGCCTTCGCGTTGCCGTAGCGGACGTCGCCGAGGAAGCCGCAGGCCCCGGGGCCGAGGCCGAGGTACTCTTCCGCGCGCCAGTAGACCTGGTTGTGAGCGGAGCGATGACCGGGCCTCGCGTAGTTCGACACTTCGTAGTGCTCGTACCCGGCCTCGGCGGCGAGGTGGATCAGCAGGCGGTACTGCGCGGCCAGCGCGTCCTCGGCGGGAAGGCCTCGCACCCCGGCGGCGGTCCAGAGGCTGCCTTCGTCGAGCGAGAGCGCATAGGCGGAGAGATGGTCGGGCTCCCACGCGAGCGCTTCGCGCACGGTGCGCTCCCAGCCGGCCTCGTCCTCGCCCGGGAGGCCGTAGATGAGGTCCACGCTCACGTGGGGGAAGCCCGCGCCGCGGGCGGCGTCGAAGGCTCGGCGCGCATCCGCGGCGGAGTGGAGACGGTCCAGTGCGGGGAGCACGCGGTCGTCGAGACTCTGCACGCCCAGGCTGATGCGGGTGACGCCGGCCCTGCGATAGCCGGCAAAGCGCGCGGGACTCACGCTCTCGGGATTGCACTCCACCGTGATCTCGGTCCCGGGCTCGATGCCGAATCGGGCGCGGAGGGCGTCGAGCACGCCGGCCAGCTCGTCGGGAGCCAGCAGGGACGGCGTGCCGCCGCCGAGGAAGATCGTGCCTAAGCGCACGCCGCTCACCCACGGGGCGGCGCCGGCGAGGGCGATCTCGGCCCCGAGGGCGCGCAGGAAGCGGGGCACCGCGGCCTCGAGGTAGGGAGCGGTGTTGAACGAGCAGTAGCCGCAGCGCTTGGTGCAGAAGGGGACGTGCACGTAGGCGCCGAGGCGGTTTGCCCGCGGCGCCCACGCGTCCAGTGGCGCTACGGGAGCCAGTTGCCCAGCCGTCTCCACCTGAGCCAGTGCCGGTCGCCGTTCCACGACCAGTAGATCAGGAAGGCCTTGCCGCGGATCTTCTCGCGCTTCACGAAGCCCCAGTAGCGGCTGTCCTGCGAGTTGTCGCGATTGTCGCCCATGACGAAGTAGGACCCGGGCGGCACCACGATGGCATCGCAGGCATAGAGATAGCCGCAGTGCCCCGACGGCGTGGTCGGGATGGACCCCGGCCGCACGTACGGCTCGTCGAGGGGCTGGCCGTTCACGAAGGCGCGGTTGTCCTTCACCTGCACGGTCTCGCCGCCGGTGGCGATGATGCGCTTGATGAAGTCGCGCGACTCGTCGTTGGGGTACTTGAACACGATGATATCGCCGCGGCGCGGCGCCCGCAGGCCGGGCAGGTGCGCGTCGGTGAAGGGGATCTCTGGACCGTAGAGGAACTTGTTCACGAGGATGTAGTCGCCCACGAGGAGGGTATCCATCATGGAGCCCGAGGGGATCGTGAACGCCTGCACCACGAACGCGCGGATCAGCAGTGCCAGGAGGACGGCGACGATGATGGCCTCGCCGTACTCGCGAACGAGCGACTTGCGTCGGGGCTTGACGACCGCCTCCGCGGGGCGGGCCCGCGCCTCCTCGGGCCGGGTCTCGATGTCGCTCATACTCAGCTCTTGAGGACCGACAGGAACGCTTCCTGCGGCACCTCGACCTTGCCTACCTGTTTCATGCGCTTCTTTCCCTCTTTCTGCTTCTCGAGGAGCTTCCGCTTGCGGGTGATGTCGCCGCCGTAGCACTTGGCGGTGACGTTCTTGCCCATCGCCTTCACCGTCTCACGCGCGATGACGCGGCTCCCGATGGCGGCCTGGATGGCCACCTCGTAGAGCTGGCGGGGAATGACGCCGCGGAGTTTCTCGGTCAACGCCTTGCCGCGCTCGTAGGCCTTGTCCCGGTGCACGATGACGGACAGCGCGTCCACCGGGTCGCCGTTGAGCAGGATGTCGAGCTTCACCAGCTCGGACTCGCGGAAGTCGAGGAAGTCATAGTCGAAGGAGGCATAGCCCTTGGACACCGACTTCAGCTTGTCGTAGAAGTCCACCACAATCTCGGCGAGCGGGAAGTCGAAGAGGATGTGGACCCGCTTGCCCACGTACTCGAGCGAGCGGTGCTCGCCCCGCTTCTCCTGGGCGAGCTTGTAGATCTCGCTCATGAACTCCGTCGGCACGAAGACGGAGCCCCGGACGTACGGCTCCTCCATGTGCTCGATCTTGTCGGGCGGCGGCAGCTTGGAGGGGTTGTCGACCTCCAGCATCTCGCCCTCCGTCGTCATCACGCGGTAGCGCACGCTGGGCGCGGTGACGATCAACGAGAGGTTGAACTCGCGCTCCAGGCGCTCCTGCACGATCTCGAGGTGCAGCATGCCGAGGAAGCCGCAGCGGAAGCCGTAGCCCAAAGCAAGGGACGTCTCCGGTTCATAGTTGAACGCGGAGTCGTTCAGGCGCAGCTTCTCCAGCGCGTCGCGCAGCCCCTCGTAATCCGTGTCCTCGATCGGGTAGAGCCCCGCGAAGACCATCGGCTTGGCGTCCCGGTAGCCGGGGCACGGCTCGGCGGTGGGGCGGAGGGCGTCGGTGATGGTCTCGCCGATCTTGGCGTCGGCCACACGCTTGATGGACGCGGTGAGGTAGCCGACCTGGCCCGCGGCGAGCTCCTCCACCGGGCGCATGTCGGGCGAGAACACCCCCACCTGCTGCACCTCGTAGAACTTGCCGTTGGACATGAACAGCACGCGCTGGCCCGCGCGCACGCGGCCGTCGATCAGCCGGATGTAGACCACCACGCCCTGGTACGAGTCGTAGAAGGAGTCGAAGACCAGCGCCTTGAGCGGCGCCCCCGGGTCGCCCGTGGGCGCCGGAATGCGCTGCACGATCGCCTCCAGCACGTCTTCGACCCCGGTCCCGTGCTTGGCGGAGATGGCGATGGCGGCGTCGCCGTCCAGCTCGAGCAGCTCGGTGATCTGGGTGCGGGTGCCCTCGACGTCGGCGGCGGGGAGATCGATCTTGTTGATGACCGGGACGATCTCGAGGCCGCCGTCCAGCGCCAGATAGTAGTTGGCGAGCGTCTGCGCCTCGACGCCCTGCGCGGCGTCGACGATCAGGAGCGCCCCCTCGCACGCGGCCAGCGAGCGCGACACCTCGTAGGAGAAGTCGACGTGGCCCGGCGTGTCGATGAGGTTGAGGGTGTAGGCCTTGCCGTCCTTGCCCGTGTAGAGCAGGCGGACGGTATGGGCCTTGATGGTGATCCCCCGCTCCTTCTCCAGGTCCATCGAGTCCAGGACCTGCCCCACCGCCTTCTTCGCGTCCATCGTCCCCGTCAGTGCCAGCAACCGGTCGGCCAGGGTGGACTTGCCGTGGTCGATGTGCGCGACGATTGAGAAGTTTCGGATGCGGTCGGTCGCCATCTATTCGAAGGATAACACGTCCCCCCGGGGGGGCTCAGGCCCCCGGGGGTTGGTCAGGGGAGCGACGCCCCGGCCGGCACGACGGTCCCGCCCTCCAGCACCGCCCCGGGGCCGATCCGGGCTCCCGCGCCTACCCGCACCCCGGCCCCGACGATGCAATCCCGGAGGTCGGCTCCCTCGCCGACCTCCACCCGCTCCCACAGCACAGTGCCCTCGATGGCTGCCGAGGCGCGGACCTCGCAGTCCGGTCCCAGGACGACGTGGGGGCCGACGTGGCTCCCCGCGGCCAGGCGACAGCCGGCCCCCACCACCGCGGGTCCGGTGAGGCGAGCGCCGGCATCTACCGCGGCGCGCTCGGCCACGAAGCGGCCGTCGCCGCGCGAGCCGGCAGGAGCCAGCGCCGTCCTGACGCGCCCGGCGAGGAGATCGAGCTGGCCCTGTCGATACTTCGCAGGGCTGCCGATGTCCAGCCAGTACGCGCCCGATACCCAGCCGAAGAAGGGCAGGCGATCGGCGAGGAGGCCGGGGAAGAACTCGCGCTCGATCGACACCGCCCGGCCCGTGGGGATGCGCTCGAGCAGCTCACGGGCGAGGAGGTACACCCCGGCGTTCACGGTGTCGGTGGTGATCTGCGAGGGGTCGGGCTTCTCGATGAAACGCTGGATCGCGCCGCGCTCGCCCAGCTCCACGAGACCGTAGGAGGTGGGATCGGGGACGCGCGTGAGGTAGATGCTGGCGACGGCGCGGCGTTCGGCGTGGATGGCGAGCATGGCGCCGAGGTCGGCGTCGGTGAGGATGTCCCCGTTCAGGACCAGGACGAGATCGCCGACCTGCTCTACCGCGTTCCGCACGCCGCCCGCGGTGCCGAGGGGCTCCGCCTCCACCACGTAGGAGAGCCGCACGCCCCACGCGGTGCCGTCGCCCATGGCGGCGCGCACGGCGTCCACCATGTAGGAGCAGGAGAGCACGACGTCCCGCACGCCGTGGCGCGCGAGCAGCGCGAGCTGATACGCGAGGAAGGGGATGTTGAGCAGGGGGACGATGGGCTTGGGCCGGTCATAGGTGAGCGGCCGGAGCCGCGTGCCCTGCCCCCCGGCGAGGATGACGGCGGTTACTTGGTCGGCGTCCAGGGCTCCGCCTCGCCGATCAGCATGACGGGGATCCCGTCGCGGATGGGATAGGCCTTGCGGCACGCCGGGCAGATGATGCGGGTGTCCTCGAACAGGAGATCGCCCTTGCAGGCGGGGCAGGCCAGGATGGCGCGTAGCTCCTCGTCGATCATCGCGAGCGCTCCTTCTTGAAGAATCCGTAGGTGAGGGCGAGCCCCTCGTCCAGCGACACCGCCGGGCGCCAGCCGAGCTCGCGCGCGGCGCGCGCGGCGTCGAGACAACTCCGGCGCTGCTCGCCGGGCCGGGCCCGCGCGTGCACGAAGGCGGCGTCGAGGCCGACGGCGTTACAGAGGCGTTTGTGCAATTCGAGGACGGTGGTCTCGCTGCCGGTGCCGATGTTGAGGCCGCCGGTGAGGCGCGGCCGCTCCAGCGCCGCGAGGTTCGCCGCCGCCACGTCGGCCACGTAGACGTAGTCCCGCGTCTGCTTGCCGTCGCCGTTGATCTGGCACGGCACCCCGTCGAGCAGTCGGGTGCAGAAGATCGCGACCACCCCGGCCTCGCCGGCGGGATTCTGGCGGGGCCCGTAGACGTTGGCGTAGCGCAGCGACAGCGCCGTCCAGCCGTGCAGCGCGCCCAGCGCGACGATGTACTGCTCCATCGCGGCCTTCGAGACGCCGTAGGGCGAGGAGGGCCGCGAGGGATGATCCTCCGGCGTGGGAATGACCTCGGTGTCGCCGTAGCCGGCGCTGCTCGCGGAGTAGATGATGCGCTGGACGCCCGCGCGTCGGCAGCACTCGAGGAGATTGAGCCCGCCGACCAGGTTCACGCTGGCATCGAAGCCGGGATCCGCCACCGAGCGGCCCACCGAGGCCTGGGCGGCCAGATGCGCGACCGCCTCGGGCCGCTCCTTGTGGAACACGTCGCCGAGGCGCGCGCTGCGGAGGTCCATGGCGTGGAGGGTGACCGGCTTACCGGCGAGCCAGGCGGGATTGCCGGTGGCGAGGTTATCGACCACGGACACGGTGTGGCCGGCGCCGAGCAAGGCGTCGACCACGTGCGAGCCGATGAAGCCCGCCCCACCGGTGACGAGGACCCTCACGCGAAGCGCCTCATCGCCTCAGGCTAGCCCGCGGGATCGGTACCAGTCGATGGTCTCGCGGAGCCCCTGCTCGACGTCGATGCGCGGCTCCCAGCCGAGCTGGGTGCGGGCGCGGGTGATGTCGGGCTGGCGCACCTTGGGGTCGTCGACGGGCAGGGGAATGAAGCGCAGGTCGCTCCGGGAGCCCGAGAGCCGGATGATCAGCTTCGCGAGGTCGAGCAGCGTCATCTCGTTCGGGTTGCCGATGTTGACGGGGTCGTTCACCGACGAGTTCATCAGCCGCCAGATCCCGTCGACGAGATCGGAGCAGTGGGTGAAGGAGCGCGTCTGTGAGCCATCGCCCGCCACCGTGAGGGGCTCACCGCGGAGGGCCTGACGGATGAAAGTCGGAATCGCGCGGCCGTCGGTGAGCCGCATCCGGGTTCCGAACGTATTGAAAATTCTCACGATCTTCGTGTCGACGCCGTGGAAGCGGTGATAGGCCATGGTCATGGCCTCGGCGAAGCGCTTGGCCTCGTCGTACACACCGCGCGGGCCCACCGGGTTCACGTTGCCCCAGTAGTCCTCCTGCTGCGGATGCACGAGGGGATCGCCGTACACCTCGGACGTGGACGCGAGGAGGAACTTCGCGCCCCGCGCCTTGGCGACGCCGAGGGCCTTGTGGGTGCCGAGCGCGCCCACCTTCAGCGTCTGGATCGGCAGCTCGAGGTAGTCGATGGGAGAGGCGGGACTCGCGAAGTGGAGCACGAAATCCAGCGGCCCGTCGACCACGATGTAGTTGGTGACGTCGTGCTTGACGAAGAGAAAGCGGGGATCGCGGATGTGGGCGATGTTCTCGGGGTTGCCCGTGAGCAGGTTGTCCATGCACACGACCGAGCAGCCCTTCGAGAGGAGGAGATCGCAGAGGTGGGAGCCGATGAAGCCGGCCCCGCCGGTGACGAGCACGCGCACGGACGGTGCCTAGGCGGGGACGACCGGCTTCCGGCCGATCGAGTAGTACTCGAAGCCCAGACGCCGCATGCGCTCCGGCTCCCAGATGTTCCGGCCGTCGAAGACGATCCGCCGCCGGAGGACGCCGCGCAGCCGCTCGAGGTTGAGGTACTTGAACTCGTTCCACTCGGTGATGATCACGACGGCGTCGGCGTCCTGGGCCGCCTCGTAGGGTGACGCCGCGTAGACCACCGACTCCGGGAGCAGGGGACGGGCGTTTTCCCCCGCCACCGGGTCGTAGGCGCGCACGATGGCGCCGGCGGCGATGAGGTGATGCACCACGTCAATGCTCTTGGCCTCGCGCATATCGTCGGTGTTGGGCTTGAAGGCCAGACCGAGCACCGCCACCGTGATGTCGTCGAGCGGACCCAGCACCTTGCGAATCATCTCCACGAGCCGTCCCGAGCGCTCGCGATTGATGTCCACCACCGCCTTGAGCATCTTGAAGTCGTAGCCGAGCCGCCCCGCGGTGTGGATCAGGGAGTCCACGTCCTTGGGGAAGCAGGAGCCCCCGTAACCCAGTCCGGCCTGGAGAAACGCGCCGCCGATGCGGCCGTCCATGCCCATGCCCTTCATCACCTGGGTGACATCGGCGCCCGCCGACTCGCACACGTTGGCGATCGCGTTGATGAAGGAGATCTTCGCAGCGAGGAAGGCGTTGGACGCGTACTTGATGACCTCGGCGGAGGGCAGGTCGGTGATGATCATGGGCCGCTCGAGGGGGGCGTAGAGCTCCACCAGCTTCATGGCCGCGCCCTGGTTGGCGGCGCCGATCACGATGCGATCGGGCCGGAGGGTGTCCTCGATGGCCGAGCCCTCACGAAGGAACTCCGGGTTGGACACCACGTCGTACTCGATGGGCCGGACCTGATGCCGCGCGATGACCTCGCGAACCAGCTCGCCGGTGCCGACGGGAACGGTGGACTTGTTCACGATGACCTTGTAGCGGTCCATCGTCTTGCCGATCTCGGCCGCAACCGCTTCCACGTGAGATAGGTCGGTTTCACCCGATTCGCGGGGGGGCGTGCCGACGGCGATGAAGATGACATCGGACTGGCGGACGGCGGCCGGGAGGTCGGTCGTGAAGGTCAGGCGGCCATCCTCGATGTTGCGGACGACCATTTCCTCGAGTCCGGGCTCGTAGATCGGCATCTTCCCGGCCTTGAGTGAGTCGATTTTACCTCGTACCTTATCGACGCACACGACGTCGTTGCCGAGGTCCGCAAAGACTGCGCCTGTCACCAAACCGACGTACCCGGTTCCGACCACGCAGATGTTCATTCGGTCCTCCTGACCGGGCTTCAGGATAGCAGACAACCTCGAGCTCAGGCGAGGACGTGGCGGACGAGGCGCTCCCCGACCTGCACGACGAACAGGAGCAGGAGGTAGAGGTTCGAGAACAGAAACAACGAGAGCCAGCCGCGCTGGTCCTCCGGCCGGCGCGCAAACTTGGTGGCGAGCCAGACCAGGCGCCAGCCCAGCACCGCCGCGGCCACGAACGACACGATGCCGCCGACGCCGAACGTCGGCGCGGCGAGCGAGAGCGCGGTGAGGCCGAACGCGTAGACGAGGATGAGTCGCGCGGTGCCTTCGACGCCGACCGCCTCGGCGACCATCGGGAAGCCGCCCGCCGCGTAGTCGGCCCGGTAGCGGAGCGCGAGCGCCCAGAAATGCGGCATCTGCCAGAGGAAGAGAATGCCGAAGAGGATGAGCGCGCCCGCGTCCCACGGCGCGCCCCCGCCCGCGACCCAGCCGATCACCGGCGGCAGCGCGCCCGGTAGCGCGCCCGGCACCGCGGCGAACGGCGAGGTCGGCTTGAGCCAGGGCGTATAGAGCCCGTTGTAGAAAGCGGCGGCGACGATGCCGAGGATGCCGGCGGTGCGGCCGATGCCGAGCCACAGCACCACCGCGCCCGCGAGCAGTGCCAGGATCGAGAAGGCGGTGCCCTGGAGGAGCGAGAGACGGCCCGACGGGAGCGGGCGGCCGGCGGTGCGGGCCATCAGGGCGTCTCGCCGCCGCTCCTGCACCTGGTTGAGCGCGGAGGCCCCGCACGAGAGCAGCATCACGCCCAGCAGCACCGAGAGCCCGGCGCGCCAGGGAAAATGGGCCCCGAGGGGCGCCACCAGCATGAAGCCCGCGCCCGCCGACACCAGCACCAGCAGCACGATGCCGAACTTCGAGAGCTCCAGGTAGGCGCCCACGCGCGCGGCCACCCCGAGAGCGGGCAGCCCGCGCGAGGACGCGGCGGCGGCCCTAGGCGGCATGGACCGCCCGTCGTCCCGCGCCGGGGCGCGG